>DASULB010000352.1:0-5577 GCA_036278455.1 Chitinophagaceae bacterium
AAAGACCGCCGATAAAAATACACTGAAATAATTTGCTGTGCAACAATTGTCAAAAAAACGTTTTAAATCATCGAAGGTCCGTATTTTTATGGCTTTTAAAGCCGCCGCTTTTTTTGGAAAATTTCAGTCATTCATGCTATATCTTTGTAGCCTGTCTTTGTTTCTAACGGCGTGCATGAACACGCCTGTCTGCCATAAAAAAAAGAATATGAAACATTTTTTGATCTTTTTAGCTTTGATGAGCATGTTTACCAGCAGTTACTCCCAGGATAGTACCGTGATTCATATATGGCCGGGTAGTGTGCCCGGATCAACGGCGCCCAAGCACGTCGCCAAAGTGACCGACAACCACAGTGGCGGTGTGACCCGCCTGAGCGATGTAACCGATCCGGTCATGACCATGTTCACGCCTGAACATCCTAACGGGGCTGCGGTCGTGGTATGCCCGGGCGGCGGTTATCAGATACTGGCCATTGACCTGGAAGGTTACAGCATCGCCCACTGGCTGAACCAACAGGGATTCACCGCTTTTGTATTGCAATACCGCGTACCGGACAAAAAACTGGGCGCCTTGCAGGATGTGCAACGTGCCATCCGGCTGGTCAGAAGCCATGCAGCGCAGTGGAATCTGGACCCTGATCAACTGGGTGTCATGGGCTTTTCCGCGGGCGGCAGTCTCTCTGCCCGCATCAGCACCGAATCTGATCATGACTGGTACCCGCCTGTGGACAAGGCCGATTCCCTGTCTTCAAAACCCGATTTTGCGGTACTGATCTATCCGGCTTACCTGGACCTGGGAAAAGACCATACCCTTACCCCGGAATTAAAGGTCGATAAAAACACTCCGCCCATGTTCCTTTTCCAGACGGAGGATGACCCTTACGGCCATAGTGCGCTGGTAATGGCCGGTGCACTCAGAAAAGCCAAAGCACCCGCGGAATTACACATCTATCCCAAAGGCGGACATGGGTATGGCCTGCGTCCCGGCAATCCCGCCGCCAGCGAGTGGCCGCCGCTGGCCGCCAAATGGCTGAAAAATATCATCAAAGAAAGCAGCCACTGAGACAGTTTGCTTTCAGGCAACCCGGACAGGGACAGGCTATTTAACGATGGGTTTAGTTGATGGCGGACGCATATTTTTTGCCTCTGTCAATAAAACGTTACCGGCCATACGGTATCACCGGCTCAGGAAGACAAAATTCCTTTAAAACTCATTTTAAGTTTACAAAGCTGATGACGCCTGTTTTAACATTGATCTTCCAGGGACGGGGCCCTGGAAGCTTCAGCTGACCGCCGCCGATTTCCAGGGGCATCCACAGATAACGGGAATCCCATTGCGTGCGCGGCTTCCAGATATCGCCCATAAAAATGACGGCGGTGTTCTTCGAACCGGTCACCTTCAGCATCATGGTTGACTGGGCGCCATAGGTATTGGTTTGGGGAGGAGCGATGTTTTTAAAAGAAGACCAGGGACCGGCCAATGATTTTGCCGTGGCATAAAGGTTGGGGTTAGGGCTCCAGCCTGTCAGGTGAGAGCCTATGATATAATACAGTCCTTGATAATGCACCAGCGCACCACCTTCTATCGGTTCTTTGATCAGGCATATCTTTTTTTCCACGTTCATGTAATCATCCGATAATTTTGCAATGACAAATCCGTGGGTGGGCCTGCTCTCAAAGATGAGATAAGCCGAACCATCGTCATCGATGAACTGGCCGATATCCCGGCTTTCCATGCCCAGTGGCCGGAAACCCTTTACGAACCGATAGTTCCCATCCACCTGGTCGCTTACCGCAATGCCCACTTCGGCCCGCTTGTAACGCCGGTCATCGAGGTGGAAGTACATGACATATTTTTTTGTGTTGTGGTTATAAAAAACCTTGGGGCGTTCCAGCACCCATCCACTGGTAAAACCCGGTGGCGGGGAAAACCGGATCTTTTCCCTGAAGGTCCAATGCGCCAGATCACCGGAGGCGTAACAGCCCACATAACGATCAGCGGGATCACCTCCCTTCGCCCGGTATTCGCCAAACCAATAATAGGTATCTCCGACCAGGATAATGCCGCCCCCATGTGCCTGGATGTGATTGCCCTGGTTATCGGGCCAGACCGCTCCCGGCCTGATCACCGCCCCGGTCCCCGAGGAGGGCCCCTTTAGCACACCACAACCCGGCGTTAAAAACAGCAGCAACAAGATCAACACGCCGTTGATCTTGCCTGTGATCTTGTTTGTGATCTTTTTTGTTTTCAGGATCTTTATTCCAGCCATCATTTCATTTTTGAAGCATAAAAATAACCAAAGATCCGTTACAGCGGATCTTCCGACCCGTAGGCCGTGGATTGGGGTTGAAGGATTCCCTGATAAGCTTTAGTAAGCGGGATCCCGTCCCGCTACCGGGACAGCTGCTCTTTTTCACCATAGGCTTCCAGCTCTGCCAGGGCGGTATATTTTCCCGAACCGGCACGTGTAAAATAAACACGGATCTTTGCAGTATGGATGGGTTTGAACGATACGATGTTCCGGGTACCAGCCGTAGGTGTGGCAGGCGATTTTTTAACCTTTGACGGGGTGACCCATTTACTTCCATCCTGGTATCGCAGCTGGTAGCTCGAAGGCGCAGCAAACTTCTTTCCATCACCATAAAGGAACAGCCCGACACTGTCGATCCTTACAGGCTTTTCAAAAGTCACTTCAAACCAATCGGACGTGTGCCCGGATCCGTAAGGGGACCAGCGGTTCCTGACATTTTTAAAATACCACACCCTCCCGTCAACTGCCTGATAGGGCTGATCCAGGGAATCAGAAAAGGAGGCCGCCACGCGCGGGAATCCTTTTCCGGTCAGGTTCACGCTGATGTCCTCGGGCGTGTTTACCACCGGTCTCATGATGCCATCAGGGATCCTGATGACCTTTCTTCCAAGGGCGGCAGGGCCCACCACCCGGTGTCCGTCCACATATACCGATAGTCCCTTACCCTGGTGGTATTTGCTGCCGTCTTTATCATATAGCACGCTGATGTCGTGACCGTGATAGGCGACATTTTCAAGGCAGAAATACCGGATCGATACCGGGGCGTGGCTACCGGTAGCCACCAACGGATTGATCAGGAGGCTGTCACCCGCCGCGGGGCGTATACCACACAGTCCCGTAATGATCAGGTCATTGAACTCGGAATGATCATAGTGTTCGCTCCGCTGATCAATATCCACGATGGGGCCCCCTTTATCGGGATCATAATCTTCCACCAGGTCAAGATGGCCATGCTGGTAATGCTGCCTTGCGTACTGCTCCAGCACAAACAGGTAATCAGCTGCGGTGATCTCTTTTTGGTGGTAATGATTTAAAAGATTTGCCATACCCTTTAACACCATGCAGGTCTGAAAAGGCCAGCTGGGGCCGTTCCACTGGCATTCCCGCTGGCCGGTGGCCTGATCGTAACGGTACTGCTTCATGTAATAGGGATAGGAAGGTTCCACGGTGCGGAGCCCGTAGCGGCCCATCAATTCACTGGTATCCATCACATGCTCCCAGGCGGCATTCAATTTCGGCAGGTCATCCGGCAGGTTAAAGGCCCAGGGTTCATATCCCACGAGCTCCCTGCCCCTGATAAAATGTCCGTATTTTACGTATTGATTGGTCACCTGATACCGGTCCACAAAATCAACCAGGCTGTCATTCCACAATTCATTTTGCAACCTTGTTTTAATGCTCATTGCTTTTGCGTGAAACGTCTTTGCAGTCAGGTTGTCCTTCTTTAACAACGCTATTTTACTGATGGCCTTCGCATTGGCATACATGTAACTGTTGATGGAAGGCCGGAAAGCTTCTCCGCCGGAAAAGCCGTCCCTGCCCCCGCTGGCATCAATGGAGGCGATGGTATATTCGGTGGCATCCAGCAAGGGTTCTATGTAATAGAGCCCCATGGAGGAGTCATAATGATCTTTCCAGTTGTGGTAGATATCAATCATAAAGGGCAGTTCCGAAGTGATCCAGGCACTGTCCGGATGAACAAGGTAATAGCCGTAGGCGGCATCCGCGATGGCTTCGCTAAAGTGCCGGTCATTGCCACCATGCCGGTACATATAGTTGATGTAGTCACGGATGTACCGCCGGTTCTTTAACCACCTCCCTTCATAAATATGATAGCTGGTGGCGTCATTCAGGGAATTATAGGGTTTTCTGTCCCAGCTCATGGCGTTCAAAAACTCCGTGACGATATACCCGTAAGCGCCCAGGTTTTTCAGGTGCGCTTTATACAATTTCCATCGGTAATAATAAACGTTCCGGATCGTGGTATCCGAACATTCGAAGAAGGGAATATTGTGCAAATACCAATTGCTGTCATTTCCAAAATGATGCATGCTCATTTTGGATACATCTATAAAATGGGTGCCCTTTACCTGGCAGTAGACCTTTGTCGCAAAAAGAAACACACAAGCCCATAGGAATACACCTCGTTTCATGGTGATTTATTTTAAGTGTTAACCTTATGCTGAACCATGGGCATCACGCCAACAACAGCTTGGTTAAAAACGAATGGTTCTGGTACTGCCGTCGTACCGGACAATCTTATCCGGATCCGGGTCAATACCTATTCCACTTCCATGGCTTTTACCGACCAAAACAATATGAAAGGTTCGTTTGTCGAGCATACCCGGGAACCTGCCTTTACGGTTCCCAATAACAAGGGTATGGCTTTTATCATTCCAGCTAAAGGTAATTGTGGCGTAAATTCCTTTTTCATAATCATCATTATCATTTTCATCCTCATAGAGGGTATAGTCACCATCTGCACCGGGATAAATGCGTATGTATAGCACGCTATCCGCTTTCTGCCCGGTATATTGCTCAAAAGGGCCCATAGGTACCACCGCACCCGCTCTTACATATAAAGGCATGATATCAATGGGCACCTTGCGGGTGATCTGCTGCCCTCCCGGAAGTTGCACCCCTGTCCAAAAGTCATACCAACCTGTTCCCCTGGGCAGATAGACATTCCAGGTCTTCAATTCTCCAAAATCCGTCACGGTGGAATCCTTGGTCACCTGCCTGGTATAGCAGGGTTGCGTTACAGGACACACCAGGAAGGAACGACCGAACAGGTATTCCCCCGTCAGGTTATTCACTTTTTTATCCTTTGGAAAATCCATGACCAGTGGCCGCATGATGGTTGAAGCCTGTGAAGTTACTTTCCATGCAGTGGAATAAATATACGGCATGAGGCGATAGCGCAGGTTTATGAATTTTGCAATAGCATCGAAGGCCCAATCCCCCTTTTTACCGAACGCAAAGATCTCCCGCGGCGTATCGGTACCATGGGAACGCATGATCGGACAAAATGTTCCGAACTCCAGCCACCTGACATAGAGTTCCTGAAAAGCCGGATCCAAAACCCCACGGGGGTAATTACCATGAGAGAAAAATCCTCCTATATCACAGGTCCAGTAGGGAATGCCGCTAAAGGACATGTTCAGGCCGCTGGTGATCTGGGCATGTAACGTTTTCCAATCACTCCGGGTATCACCCGACCACACCGCTGACGCGTCCCGTTGCTGTCCGGCATATGCTGAACGGG
>DASULB010000353.1:0-2662 GCA_036278455.1 Chitinophagaceae bacterium
TCAATGATTGTTTCCCCGCTGCCCCTGTAAGCCCCCCGGTAACGAAAAAGGGGGACTTTAGATTCCGGGTAATACAATACGGAATACATAGCAGCTATGCAAAGCATACCCCTTTAAATGGGAATTACAGATCTTTCATTCAGTCTTTCAGCGATTCATTCAGGATTTTCATGAAATAACCGCCTACCACACTTCGCGCCTGGAAGCCAACCTGTTTGCCGTTGGTCGTTTCATGCCAGTCGCTGATGGGGACACGTGTGGGTGTTTCGCAAATATACTTATAGACCGGATGCATCAACGCATAAAAATCTTTTTCATTATCCGCCAGCGTGGCTGTCCACAATATCCAGTCCGATTTCGTATAGGTCTTGCGGCTGTCCAGCGGTAAACCATATTCATTTTGCTTCGTCAGGTAATATTTTATTTCTTTCTTCGCCACTGATTTTGGAAATATGTTCAGCCCAAGCACCTTATCCCATATCAGGTTATACTTCTGGCTCCAGGTTCCTTTGCGGTCAAAGGTCAGCCGGTAATGATCGCCATCATCATCCATCTGCATCCATTGCCTGGCATAGCTTTTTGCCAGGGCGGTATAGGCTTCCGCTGTGTCCTTCATGCCAAGTTGTCCAGCCAGATTTCCATAACAGGCCAATCCCATGATAGCCTTTATGGAAAGATTGGCGTTATGGGCGAGGTGTCCTGCAAAGTCATCGGTGCACAACTGGTTGGCTGGATCAAGCCCTGCGTTTTTCAGGTAATGGGCCCACTCCGTCAGTACCTTCCAGTGCTTTTTGGCAAAAGAAGCGTTGCCTTCGGTACGCGCAACCGCGGCCGTGAGGATGATCATATTGCCGGATTCCTCTACCGGCATGTCTTCCCCATAAGTCTGACCGTTTGCAATAGGATAAGTTCCCACATCGTGCGCAGCAATAGGCTTTTTCCACAGGCCGCTTTCACTGTAATGAAATATAGGCTCCATTGATCCTTTTAATAATGCCGGATTGTAAAGGAGCAACAAAGGCGAAGTAGGATAGGTGATATCAACGGTTCCTATGGAGCCGTTGCTGAAATTTTCTTTACTGAAAAATAGTAACTCACTCCCGGGGCCTGCCACCAGCTTATGCGCAGCCATTGACTGTCGATAGGCCAACTCACATATCTTAGCATATTCTTTCCCGCCGGCACTTAAAGCCTGTTGCGCCAGTTTTTGATCAAACCGGTCACATTGCTGTAAGATGCTTGTGTAATCCTTTTCGGCATCCGCCAGCATCTGAACTGTGCTCATAGCTGATCTGTGCCACCATGCCTTTAAACGCTGATGAAAATATTCAATAGGATATATCTCATCGTAGGCCAGTATGAGATGACGATTTACCGGGGCGCTCTTTACGGTACCCAGATCATAGGCAGCAGCCAAAGTTACCGGTTTGGAACCCGCGGGACGGGGACTGCCTTTATCGTCTTTGACCGTTAATACGCCATAACGTGCGAAGTTTTCGACAGAAGCGGCGGAAGAAGTGATGACGGAAGTGGCTTGGTCCTCTTTGGGGACAGCCAGGTAAAGATAACCCCAGTCAATTCTTACATCATCGCCTTTACGACCCAGAATATTTTGCGAGGCTGTTCCCACGCGCATCAGGTTAAGGTTGCTTGCAGAAGACCGCTGCCAGGTCACTTCCTGATCAGGTGTATTGACGGCGATGTTGCCCGCCGCGCTGAAATAAAGCTGCACCTGATGGGACCTGCCATCCTGTGCATGGACCTCAAAAGAAATATAATCTGCAGGACGTGAAAAAATATCGAGCTGGTTGGGAAGCAACGGAGCGGTAAAAGTCAATTTGAGTTGCACGCTGTCGCAGGTGAACGTATAAAAAGTCTGCGTGGCCGATATGCTTACATCTGTTTGTTTGGCCATGGGAATCTCTTGCGCCGGCCTCAGTTTATCCGCTAATCCGGCGTCAATATAGGCTAATCCGCCGGTATTGGCGCAATGAATGGCCAGGGTGTTGCTGCCCTTTTTCAAAGTGTGCAATGCGGCATCCGATATTTCTTCCATGACGGGCGCATGATTGGCGCCATTCGCCTGACAAGCCAGTACACCATTCAGATAAACCTCCGCACCATCATCATGCTGTAATTTCAGCAGTAAATGGTTAAGATTGGTACTGTTAAGCGTGAAAGTTCTCCGCAGCCAGATATCGTGGGTAGTCCATCGATTGACGCCCTCTTTACGGTCTGAAAAAGCGCCGCTGGCTGTTTTCCAGTCCCCTGCATCAAAGCCAGGAGCAAACCAGTTATTTCCCGGTTTTGAAAAAGTATATTGCCAGGCGCCGTTATTTTTTTCGGTCATGGGTACTATCTGCCGGTACTGTGCAATGGGCTGTCCAAGAAAATAATAAGACTTGCCGTCCACCCGGATAATGCCCTGCAGTGAATTTTCTTTTCCTGTCCAGTGACGTGTAGGACCAGCATTTAAAGTATCATTAAAAGACCAGATGCTAAAATAGGGGTCCACCGTGATCAACGGATAGGCAGGTGGCCGGAAGGATTGTGCTTGTACGAGGTTGACACTACTCAAAATCTGCACTATTAAAACCAGTATGTTCTTTCTTTTCATGTCTTGTTTTATCAAAGGTTTTACTTTAAGTCATTTCATTTTTAC
>DASULB010000354.1:0-6406 GCA_036278455.1 Chitinophagaceae bacterium
TGGTACCAGTCCGGGAAAAGCGGTTATTCGCATCTCTATACCGTCAATACCGTTACGGGAGAAAAAAAAGTGCTGACTTCCGGAACTTATGAAGTGCAGCAGGCTGAACTTTCCCGGGATGGCAAAACATTTTACATCTCCACCAATAAAGTCGAACCCGGACAAACCCAGTTCTATCGGCTGGATATTGCTACGGGCACGCAAACCCGCATCACCACCATGAAGGGCGGAAACGTGGTGACGGTCTCACCCGACGGCAAACACATCGCTTTTCTTTACTCCACGGCGGTTCATCCATGGGAATTGTATGTGCAACAAAATAAACCGTACGAGAAAGCCATCAGGATCACCGATAAGGCGGAAAGCGCCGCCTACCGGTCCTATCCCTGGCGTAAGCCTGATATCATCACCTTCAAAGACCGCGACGGTCTGAAGGTATATGCCAGCGTTTTTAAACCCGACAGCGCGGCGCCGACTCATCCGGGCGTCTTGTTTGTCCATGGCGCCGGATACCTGCAGGATGTGGACCGGTGGTGGAGTTATTATTTCCGGGAGCACATGTTCATGAACCTGCTGGCTGATCAGGGTTATACAGTCATGGATATCGACTACAGGGGAAGCGCGGGATATGGAAGGGATTGGCGGACGGCAATTTACCGGCGCATGGGCGGCAACGATCTGGCTGATGAAGTAGATGGCGCAAAATACATGGTGAAGCAGCTGGGTGTTAACCCGCGAAAAATAGGTATTTGGGGCGGGTCTTATGGCGGTTTTCTGACCCTGATGGCGATGTTCAAAACGGGTGAATTTGCCTGCGGCGGTGCGCTGAGGTCCGTCACAGACTGGGCGCATTACAATCATGGCTATACGTCGGCTATTCTGAATAACCCCCAGGATGATAGCCTGGCCTATGTCCGCAGTTCACCCATCTATTTTGCCGACGGACTGCGGGGGAAACTGCTGATGTGCCATGGTATGGTGGACAGCAATGTGCATTTTCAGGACATCGTCAGGCTCACGCAGAAATTGATCGAAAGCGGCAAACACGACTGGCAACTGGCCGTATACCCGGTCGAAAGCCACGACTTTAAGGAGGCCAGCAGCTGGACGGATGAGTATTCCAGGATATACAAACTCTTCGAGACCTGTTTAAAGTAAGGGCTGATGAAGGGTGGCTGAGGACAAGCGGTGACTGCGGGGCGATTTTCTATCCTGTGGGTATGTGGGTCTCGCCTTAAGCAGGTTCCCAGGTCAGTTCAGGCTCCTGAAATCCACGGGCACCAGTTTGCTGACCCCCGCCTCCTGCATGGTAACACCATAGATCACATCCACCGCGGACATCGTCATCTTATTGTGGGTGATGATGATGAATTGCGAGTTAGCTGAGAACTTGCGGATCATGTGGGTGAATTTCTCGACGTTCACATCATCCAGCGGGGCATCCACTTCGTCCAGGATACAAAAAGGTGCGGGTTTTATCAGGTAAATGGCGAAAAGCAGCGCGGTGGAAGTAAGGGTCTTTTCACCCCCTGACAGCTGCGTAATGGCGCTGGGTCTTTTCCCCTTTGGTTTCGCGATGATCTCAATGCCGGTTTCAGCGAGGTTTTCAGGATCCGACAAGATCATGTCTGCCTCGTCTTCTTCGGTGAACAGGGTTTTAAATACCTGGACGAAGTTTTCCTTGACCTGGTTGAATGTTTCCAGAAACTTTTGGTTGGCCGTGGCTTCCACCTCCCTGATCGTCGATTGCAGGGAATCCCGTGCGTCCACCAGGTCGGTTTTTTGCTCCAGGATGAAGTCGTACCGTTTTTTCATCTCCTGGAAAGCTTCTATCGCCGTCGGGTTGATCTCCCCCATGTTCTCCAGGCGCTTTTTCATCCTCTCCGCGCTTTCCTGCAGGGATGCCACCTCTTCTTCCCCGGACCGCTGCTCCTCCAGGATATCATCCAGATTCACCTTAAACTCCACATGCAGACGCTCTTTCATGCCGGCAAGCTGTAGTTTCAGTTCGCTCGTTTTTTCCTTGATAGATCCCAACACCTTTTCGGCCTCCTCCTTCCCACGTTGTTTCACCCTTAGGGCGCTTTCCATCTCGGTCACCTGATTGCGTGTGTTGTAATAGTCCTGGTCTTTCTCATTCAGGGTTTTTTCTTCCGTTTCCCGTTTGCGGAACAGCTCCAGCAACTCCTGGTCGGTGCGCTGGATATTCGCCTCGGCGACCGCGATATCCGCGGTGGTCTTCTCCAGCTGGGTACTGTTGAGGGTGATCTGCGCCTGCAACTCACCCAACTGGCTTTGTTTAAATTCCTGTTCCTGTTTGAGGGATTGCACCCTGCTTTGCTGACGAATGAACTGCAGGTTCTGGTTATTGAAAGCCGCATTGTCCTGGTTGTACTCGTGTTCGGCTTCCTGGTAGCTCCGTTCGGCGGCTTCAACGGCCTCGCGTACGGATTGCATCTTCGCTGTAAACTCCTCCAGTTCCGAGCGGACCGCATATAATTGTTCCTGGTTGTCCTCCAGGGCTTCGCGCAATTCACTCAGCCGGTTCTCCCCGGATTCCACCTGGTGTTTGAAATTCTCGATCCTGTTTTGAAGGGCGAAAATCTTATTCTGGACCTGGTTGACCGCATCACGGGCCTCATTGAGCCGTTTTTCATTCAGCTGGTTGTTGTACCCCAGCACTTCTTCATGCCGTTGCTGTATTTTCGTGTTCAGGCCGCTTACCTCTGTTTCCAGGGAGGCGATAGCTGTTTTTAATTTCTCCAGGTTTTTGGCCCGTCCCAGTTTTTTGCCTTCAAACAGTCCGGCTGAACCGCCCCCCAGGCGATATTGGCTGCGATATAGTTTCCCGTTTCTGGCCAGAAAGGTCCTTTCGGGATCCTCGAGCAATGCGCCGTCGATCTGCGAGATGTCATCGGCTATCCGCACTTTGCCCAGCAGGTACTGCACCAGTCCTTTGTATTTGTCTTCTGTCTCCACGACCTCCAGGGCCCGGATCATCCCTGCCGGAAGCGCTTCATTCCCCGCGTCATTGAGCGTGGTGAAATGGTCGAGCAAAAAGAAATTGGCTTTTCCCTTTTTATTTTCGTCTAATAATGATACGGCACTCAGCGCCTCCCCCATGGAGTCGACCACATAATAATTGAGGTAAGGTTCCAGCAGTCCTTCGATCGCCGGGCGGTACTCCTCTGAACAGGAGATGACGTCGGAAAGAATCAGGGCCTCGGCGCTCCAGGTCGTGTTCCTTTTGAGAAACTTAATACTGTCGGGATAGCCTTCCAGGTTGTCCACCAGGGACTTTAACAGGTCATGTTCGTTTCTTTTCGCGTCCAGCAGGCGGTTTTTCTCTATCATCAGACCGCGCAGCTCTTCCATGTCGGATTGCGTGGAAAGTATCTTTTCACGTGTTTCTTCCTGGTGGCGGATCAGGTCTTCAAGTTCCTGCTTCCCGCTGGCCAGCGTCTGTTCCAGCTGCTGTTTTTCCTGTTCCAGGGTGGCCGCCTGGGCCTTTCCGGAAACGATATCCTCCTCTATGCGGAAGATGGCCTGTTGCTGATTCTGGGTAGAAGTATCGGCCACGGCGGCCTTTTTTTCCGCTTCGAACTGGCGGCGCTGCGACTGCTGTTGTTCAGACCTGGTTTTCTCCAGCGCTTCTTTCTTCTGCAGGTATGCTTGCTTTTTCTCTTCCAGTTTTTCGCGCAATCCGTCCAGCTCGTTGTGCATGGAGGTCAGGTTTTCCGCCTCCTTCCCGGAGGTTTCCTCTCCAGCCCGGATGGCATCCCGGAGCCCCTGTAAGCGGGTATCGGCGCCCGAAAGAAACTGCTCGGAGGATTGGCGCTGGTTTTGGAGATAAGTGAGCTGCTGCTCGGCCAGTTTCTTGTCATTCTCCCGCGTCCGGATGGTACCTACCAGCTCATTGAAGGCATGTTGCAGTTCCTGAAGGGCTTTTTCCTTGGCGGTGAAAAGCAGTTTTTCCTGTTCAATGGTCGCCTCATCCTTTGCCATGGCGGTTTCCAGTTCCAGCTTTTTATCCTGCTGGGCCTGCAGTTGTCCATTGAGGTCATTAAAGGTAAGGTGAAAACCCTCTAAAGAGGCTTTGGCAAGTTCAATGCTGATATCGCGGTATTTCTTTTTGATCTCGTAATACCGCTCAGCCTTACGTGCCTGGCTTTCCAGTGTCTTTAAATTGTTATTGATCTCAAAGAGCAGATCCTCGATCCGGTTAATATCCAGCTCGGTGGCGTCCAGTTTCGCCTTTGCTTCTTTTTTCCTGGTTTTATAAATGGAAATACCCGCTGCCTGCTCCAGCATGCGCCGGCGGCTGTTGTCCTTATCCTTGATGATCTCATCGACCATTCCCAACTCGATGATGGCGTAGGAGTCCGTGCTTACACCGGTATCCAGAAACAGGTTATGAATGTCTTTCAGCCTGCAGGCAACGTCATTGAGCCGGTATTCGCTTTCGCCGTTTTTAAAGAATTTCCGGGTAATGGTGACCGTGGTGAACTCAGTAGGCAACAGGTTGCGCGTATTCTCAAAGGTGAGGGATACTTCCGCCAGCCCGCTTGCCGAGCGGTTTTTGGATCCGTTAAAAATAAGCCCCGACATGTTTTCCGAACGGAGCGCGCTGATCTTATGTTCACCGATCACCCAGCGGATGGAATCAATGATGTTACTTTTCCCACACCCATTCGGGCCTATTACCCCCGTCACACCTTCATCAAAACGCAGTACGGTTTTATCGGCAAAGCTTTTAAAGCCTTTAATCTCAAGAGTTTTTAATCGCACGGTTCTTCATTTTAAGTCGGCAAAAATAAGGTAATCCCTGATTTCCCACCGTGTAAAGTACCCAATACGGCAGATATGCGCGGGGAATTTTATACACAAATGTGGAAAAGGAAGAAAACCTGGGCCGCCCTTCCGGGAAGCCGGAATTTGATATTTCCTCCGGCAGGGAAACCGGAATCCGGCGGAGCAGCCTGTCAATAAAGGGTTTATGATATAATGTGTTATTGTTATCTGATCCTTTCGGCGTAGATTTTGTTGTTTACGTATCACGATGAAAGTCAATGCAGTTCTTTGCACAGAGGGTTTTATTTTAACAATTTATCGAAACCTATGAAAGTCACATATATCGCATCATTTCCGCCAAGGGAATGTGGGATTGCCACATTTACCCAGAATCTGATACGGGCCGTTGGTGTCAATTTGCACGAGGAAGCTTCGGACGATAAAGTTACGGTCGTCGCGATGAATGATACAGGGAATGCCTACCGATACCCGCCGGAAGTAGGATTTGTGGTTTCACAAGACAGGCGGGAGGATTATCTGTTGGCGGCGGATTACATTAACGGTATCGGAGCTGATATCTGTGTATTGCAGCATGAATTCGGAATCTTCGGGGGAGAAAGCGGCGTTTATATCCTCTCTTTGCTGCACCGTTTGGAAATCCCCTTTGTCGTCACCTTTCATACCATTTTGAAGGAACCCACCTATCTGCAGAAGGTGATCCTCCAGGAGATCGCCCGGCGGGCGGCCGGCGTGGTAGTCATGAGCCGCAAGGCTGTCGGATTCCTGGATAACATCTATGAAATACCTGCTGAGAAAATTCACCTGATCGAACACGGCGTTCCCGATATCCCGTTAAGCGGGCTTCCCCGCTGCGAGGATCTGCTGGAACCGTTCCACGACCGCCGGATACTGTTTACTTTTGGGTTTCTGAACCGCAATAAAGGCATTGAAACCGTCATCAAGGCCTTACCCGGTATCGTGGCTTACCATCCGGAGGTGGTGTACCTTGTGTTGGGAAATACCCATCCGGGAGTGGTGCGCCATTCGGGTGAAGAATATCGGGATTACCTGAAACAATTGATCGCCGAACTGGGCATGGAATCGCATGTACATTTTATCAATTGCTTTGTCACCGAAGCCCAGCTGGCCTGGTACCTGTCTAATATTGATATTTATATTACCCCCTATCTGAATAAGGCGCAAATTACCAGCGGCACCCTTTCCTACGCTGTGGGCGCCGGAGCCGCGACCCTTTCCACGCCTTACTGGCATGCACAGGAACTGTTGGCTGATGGAAGGGGCCAGCTTTTTGATTTTAAGAACAGCGAACAACTGGCCGAAAAGGTTACCAGGCTGCTGGATAATCCCAAGGAACTGGACATCATGCAGCAGAAGGCCCTGGAATACGGGAAAAGAGTGCGGTGGCCCCGGACCGGCAAGCGTTACCTGCAGTTATTTGTACGGGTCCTGGAGGCTCATTTGCTGTCGCAGACCAAGGATCAGTTACGCGTTTCAGCCAATGGACGGGCGGTACCGGTATCCCTGGCGGACATGCCTACTTTTAGCCTGAACCATATCCTGAGACTGACCGATGATACCGGTATTATACAACATG
>DASULB010000355.1:0-4872 GCA_036278455.1 Chitinophagaceae bacterium
GCTATCACCCTATTGATGATCCTGGACTCGAACGTCTTGTCTGCAGGCTGCTGCATATGCTCATCCGCCGCCGGCGTGATGCCACCCCCTAAAAACATAGCCATTACCTGCTCCTGTGTTTTCAGGAACTGGCGCATAGTATCCTGGTATGCATAAAAGGCAGCCATATTGGCGTCTACATTTGCATTTCCACCAGTTTCGTCTGCAGGCGGTGTTGAAAGGCTGGTATAAGCGCCGTTTTCTGTGCCCGCTTCATCAAGTTGTTTGGTGTCTGGTAATTGGCTGTTCATAGTTTCCTTTTGTGCTGATTGATTGTCCAGGGTAATGATCGGATGAGGCAACAAGGTTTGCCATGCCTTTTTCAGCGGCCTGGCACTGTGCCCGTTGATGACCCATTGGGGACCATTCATCCTGGTGGGAACCCCATGCGACATGGAGAGTCGATTCAAGTTAACATCCTCCACTTGTCGCTCATCGTAGAGCGCCGGAAGGTTAATAGTCACCCCTTCTACCCAAAGCCTTCCGCAAAGCGACAGAAAATTACCCAGTCCCGCACCGGGGCCGTCAGCAGAAAGTGTAATATGGTCCGCATCTGCCAGTATCCTGTCCACTAGGCCGCTAAGGATCCGGTTTGGCCCCAACTCGACAAATATCCTTGCACCGGACTGATGCATTTCCCTTATCTGGGTAATGAACTGCACAGGTTGTGTAAGATGGTCGCATAACATTTCGCGGATCAGGTCTGCCTCTTCCGGGAAAGGCTTTCCATGAAGATTACTAAAAACAGGTATTTCAGGCTGTTTAACCGGCATCTCCCCCAGCAGTTTGGAGAACGGCCCCCGTACCTTTTCCATCATCGGCGAATGAAACGCGGCAGATACGGATAGTTTGATACATTTTATGCCTGATTTTGCCCATTCGAGAATTGCTTGTTCAACAGATGCGGTCGAACCTGATATGACGACCATGTCAGGAGCATTATAATTGGCAATCACCAGTTGAAGATGCAAATCGTCTATTAATTTTTGAACATCCTCTACAGCGCCCAGTACAACGGCCATGGTACCTTCGTCGCCACCGGATACTGCCATCAGCCGGCTCCTGAATTCAGCAATTTTTAAAAAGTCGGTACGGGTATATACCCCTGCCGCCTGCAGTGCCGTCAGCTCGCCAAAACTGTGGCCGGCCATATAACCCGGGCGGACGCCTAACCGGGAAAGCAAGTCAAAGTAGCTTACAGAAATTAACCCTATCGCGGGTTGTGCAACATGGGTGTCATTTAAGGCTGCTTCCGTGGCCTGAGCCGTCGTTTTGGTGAAGGTTTTGGCAGGATAAATATAATTTGTTAAACGATCCGGGTAAAACGGCCGGAGAAGATCGTTGGCCAATTCCATATTTTTCCTGAATTCGCCAAAGTACAAGGATATCTCCCGTGCCATATCCGGATGTTGCGCACCCTGACCGGGAAAAAGGAAGGCTACTTCCGGTCTTTCCGAGGTCCTTTCGTTTTTATAAGAAATGTTCGCGGGAAGCTTACCGGTCTCTGGATCCTGTAAGTAGGTGGTGACTTTCCCCAATATGCCGCCCAGCTGGTCAAGCCCTGATACTGCAAAAGAAAGCCTGCATGCATCATTCCCCGCCGCGTATTTACGGACCAAATTCCAGGAGAGATCCCGGAGACTTATTGATATTGGTTCACTCAGCTGTTTAGCCAGTTTCTTTACCTCCCCCAGCAAGTGCGCTGGCGAATCTGCGGAAAAAATGATCAGCTCTTCCGGCCACTGTTCGCCGCCCAGCTTACCTGCAGGCTCATAACCGGTATATTCTTCCAATACCGCATGAAAATTTGTTCCGCCAAAGCCAAACGCGCTGACGCCGGCTCTGCGCGGATATCGGGAATCTTTCAACCAGGGCACCGCCTGATCATAAAAAAATAACGGTGAATCCCCGGCGGTTATCTTTTCAAGAGGATATTGTATGTTTCCCTGCGGTGATAATACCTTATAATGAAGAGAGAGGGCAGCTTTGGCGATACTCACCATGCCCGCCGCCATTTTTGTATGACCCAAAAGGCTTTTGACAGCACCCAGTGCAACAGACTTCGGCGCTGCACCGTGTTGCTTCAAGGTCCTGCAAATGGTATCCAGCTCTTCCCTGTCTCCGACTACCGTTCCGGTGCCATGGGCTTCATAATAGCCGATCGTATCTGATCTGAATCCCGCTTCTTTATAAGCCCGAGACAGGGACAATTGCTGGCCTTCAGATCTGGGGGCAGTCAGACCCATTGCACGGCCATCGCTTGAACCGCCAATGCCTTTTATAACCGCATATATTTTATTGCCGTCTCTTTGGGCATCTTCCAGACGTTTCAGAATAAGCACGGCGCTTCCTTCACTCATCACGATGCCATTTGCATTTTTATCAAACGACAAGCTTTCCCCGGTGGGCGACAACGCACCGGTCTTACAGAATGCCATGTAACCAAACGGCGTTTGCCCCACATCTATTCCGCCTGTAACAACGATATTACTCCGCCCGTTTACTAATTCCCGCACGGCAAGGTCCAGGGCGGCTAAAGAAGATGCACAAGCCGCATCCACGGCGTAATTACGCCCTCCGAAATCAAAGCAGTTTGCGACACGCCCCGGAACCACGTTGCTTAATACCCCGGCGAAAGTTTCACCGGTCCATTGAGGTGTTCTTGCCAGGGTATCCTTCACAGCCTCCTCTGAAAAAAATGGAATCGAACTACGGATTGCCAAAGAATTGGCCATAAATCCGCCGGCGTCCGTGGTGGCAAAAATCACGCTTGTATGGTCGCGGTCCATGGTACCTTTTTTCATGCCGGCATCTTCCAGCGCGGCGGTTACACTTTCCAATGCAAGCAACTGCGCGGTCGTGATATTCGGAACCGACTTGGGAGCAATGCCATACTTCAGCGGGTCGAACACCAAATCGTTGATAAAACCGCCCCATCGAGAATAAATTTTATCCGGAGCATGCGGATCTGCGTCAAATATTAATCGCCAGTCCCACCGGTCCGGCGGAATTTCTTTAATCTGGTTCTTTTTGTAAAGGATATTATTCCAAAACTGCCCCACATCATTTGCGCCCGGCACAAACAGGTTGATTCCGACAATCGCGATGTTAACCGGCTCGGGTGTTCTATCCGGCTTTGGCATTTGTTTCGGCTGCGCGGCACGGATCAGTTCACCGGCACCTTCGGTCACCTCCTTATGCAACGCGCTGATCGAAGTTGTAGTTTTTAATAAGTTAGCCACATCCCCTGCCATGAACATGCCTTCGTTTTTTACGGTGTCTTCAGAGACATGCTCATACTTTCCGGGACCTTTTCGCTGAATGCCTTTGCTGGCTACTCTCAAACGTCCCAATAAAAGCCCGTCAAGGGCAGCGCTGATCTCTTCCTGCGATGATCTCAAAAGCAGTAATTCATGTCGCCTGCGCTTGAATTCATTTGCAAAAGGTGATGAAACACAGCGGTTGGCATGACCGGTTCCGCTGATTAACAAAGTCGTTTCTGAACAATGGACGATGCTGTCCTGGAACACCTTTGTGATTGCCCCGGTGTTTACTGTTTCTTCGCAGGCCAGGTATGCAGTACCCATTAAAATCCCCACCTTAATACCTTTGGCGGTTAATCGGGCTGCCATCGCTGCAACCATGGCCGATGACAGTGCATTACTGATTCCTCCTGCAAAAAGAACACTGCAATTCACATAGTCGGCAGCGGGAATTTCATCCAACAGGATGGTGATCATTTGTTCCCAGAGTGGAAATGAATGATAGGGCCCCACATGTCCCCCGCACTCCCTGCCTTCAAATATAAATCGTCTTGAACCCTGTTTGATGAAACTCCTGAGCAGGGAAGGTACCGGAACATGCAGATATGTTTTAATCCCCTCCTTTTCCAGCCGCTGGGCGTGGTCGGGCCGGCCTCCCGCGATAATAGCAAAATCAGGCTTTACTTTCAGGACTTCCGTTATTTGGGCGGCTCTCAGTTCGGGAGAGACAAATCCCAAAATGCCAATCCCCCACGACTTGCATTTAAGCAGCGCCTGTGTGTTGGTTAACAGCCGCCTTAATGGCTCGCCTTCAAGGAGCGCCAGTGCCAGAAATGGTAAACCACCTGCATCGGCCACCCGAAGGGCAAACTCCGGCGAGTCACTTACTCTGGTCATAGGCCCCTGCACTACCGGAAACGTTGTTTTATGCGCAAGCGCCAGCGGACTACCGGCACTGATGCTGTTTGATTTGTATGCTTGTTCTATGTATTGGGTGGACGACTCCTTTAATGCCTTTATGAAGCGGTGTAAAGTGCTGTATTTTTTCTGGTATAAGCCAGCCAGGCCAATCATTTGTCCTACAGGCCAAATGCTGGTGTCAGGGTCACCCCAAAAGAAAGATTCCCGCAGCTGCGCGGAAAACTGTTTGAAAGATCCGGTTTCATCCGTATCAAAATCCGTATCAAGACATATCTGCTGATAGGCATTGATTTGGTTTTGGGCAGCTTTTGCCCACGGTTGCCGAAGAACACGGAACTGCGGCTGACGCTCCTTGCCCAATACTTCAAACTCCCTGCCGTCAAGCTGGGCAATGCGCTCCCTGGCCGACCGGCCGAGGGGCGAACCGGGGAAAAGAAGGACTTGGTCATCCAGCACCATACCGGCGAGGTCTGAGAGCGGAAGCGCGCCCGCACTGTGGATACCGATACCCCCCCTGAGCATTACTGGACGGGCTGTCAGCCCACGCAATTCCTGTACCAACAACAAGGCAGAACGGTTCCCCATCCGGCCGGCGGATTCCGCCGACACGGCCACATATCCTGTGAGGGGTATGTGGTGTGTCCCGCAG
>DASULB010000356.1:0-3865 GCA_036278455.1 Chitinophagaceae bacterium
ATATCACCGGAGGCTTCCTTGATCGCCACAATGTTTTCAATTTCACCTGCCAGGCGAAGGGTGACATCTGCGGGAATATTGCGGCCTGTGCGATGAGGCACATTGTATAGGATCACCGGTTTGGATGTAGCCGCTGCTACCGCTTTATAGTGCTGGTACAGCCCTTCGGAAGATGGTTTGCTGTAATACGGTGAAACGCTTAATATCGCGGATACTCCGTCCAGGGGATAGGTTTCCAGATGATGGATGATCTCCCGGGTATTATTGCCGCCGATGCCCACCACCACAGGCTTGCGGTTGCCCGCTTTTTCCACTGTGAAGCGGATAATGTCCATTTTTTCCTGATTGGAAAGGGTGGGGGTCTCTCCGGTTGTTCCCAGGGGAACCAGGTGGTCTACACCGCCTGCAATGACGTGTTCAATGATCCTTTCAAGCGCGTCGTAATCAACGCTTCCATCTTCTGAAAACGGTGTTACCAAGGCCACGCCAATACCGCTGATTTGCGAAAATTCCATATATTAATGAATGACAGAAAGAATGATAATAACTAAATGATCATAACTATATTTTTCCCACTTAATGGCCGCCCTTTTCGGTAGCGACCTCGTTATAAAAGCCCATTTTTGAGAACTTTTCAATGCGGCCTTTTACCCTTTGTTCGGGAGTAAGCGATTCCAGATCCTTTAAAGTGTCTAAAATCACTTTCTTTATGGTACCGGACATGGTATCATAATCTACGTGGGCGCCCCCCATCGGTTCGGGGATAATGCCGTCGATCAATCCAAAGGCACGCATGTGTTCAGAGGTCAGTTTCAGCTGTTCCGCCGCCTGTTCTTTAAAATCCCAGGTACGCCAGAGAATAGTAGAGCAGTTTTCCGGTGAGATGACTGAATACCAGGAGTTTTCAAGCATGAATATCCGGTCGCCAATGCCGATTCCCAGCGCGCCGCCGGAGGCGCCTTCCCCGATGATGATGCAGATGACGGGTACTTTTAGCTTTACCATTTCAAAGAGGTTCCTGGCAATGGCTTCCGCCTGTCCGCGTTCCTCGGCTTCCAGGCCCGGATAGGCACCCGGCGTGTCAATAAAGGTAACGATCGGGATATTAAACTTTTCAGCAAGCTTCATCAGCCTGAGCGCCTTGCGATAACCTTCTGGGTTGGGCATCCCGAAATTACGCAGTTGCCGCAATTTTGTATTGACTCCTTTTTGCTGACCGACAAACATGAGGGGTTTGCCATCGATCTCGCCCATACCGCCCACCATGGCTTTATCGTCCTTAACATTTCTGTCGCCATGTAATTCAATGAACTTGTTACAAATCTTATCAATATAAGCCAGGGTATAGGGCCTGTTGGGATGACGGCTGAGCTGCACCTTTTGCCAGCTTGACAGATTGCTGAAGATCTCTTTCCGGGTGTCCCGTATCTTCTGTTCCAGCTCATTGATGGTAGAAGTGACGTCCACATCGGATTTTTCACCCACCTGTTTCACCTTGTCCAGTTGCTCGTACAACTCTTCAATGGGTTTTTCAAAATCTAAAAATTGCAAAGTCATAATATTAAATAAGGTGCCTGAAATGGCGTAAAGATACAGCCTTAAATTTTTTTTAAAAAAGTTTTGTAGAAATGAACTAAAACTGGCTATATTTGCACTCCCAATTTTAACAGCATCAAGGTTCTTTTATCAGGAGTGGGATATTAAAATGGGATGCGTTGAATAGCGTTTGGATTATATTGTTCTTTATCATTCGGATCGGTAGTTCAGTTGGTTAGAATGCCGCCCTGTCACGGCGGAGGTCGCGAGTTCGAGTCTCGTCCGGTC
This sequence comes from Chitinophagaceae bacterium, assembly GCA_036278455.1. Classification (GTDB taxonomy): domain Bacteria; phylum Bacteroidota; class Bacteroidia; order Chitinophagales; family Chitinophagaceae; genus FW021-bin31. The sequence continues at coordinate 1,825 of DASULB010000356.1, forward strand.
CGCTTTTCCCTTTAAGTATCAACCGATTATATTTTGCAAATTATTAATTATTAGTGATTTGCAATTTCCATGCATCTCCATATTATATTTTAATCTTATATAACTTTTTTCCTGAATCTTTAATCGTTCATGAAAGTGAAGGATGTGTCAGGAGAAGGCGAAGGATAATGCAGTCCTCGTCCTGTTATCATTTGCTGCTGCTTTGAGAAATAATCCCGGGCATGATGAAACCCGCGAAGGATTTTTAGAAATGCAAGTGAGCAGATTATCGGATAACGGCATCACATCAGTGCATGAATGTAATGAATCCTAAATCAGCAATACAGTATTCATCTTTCCGGTATCAACATAAAACACAGGGTCACAACCTTGAGAGAGAGTGAGCCATCACTAAAGTCATCAACCAATATTTATTCACAGGCACCGGGGCATTCTTAGCCTCGTGTCAATACATATTGTAACCGATTGGTGTGTGTAAACCGCAGTAATCAAAAAAGCAAAAGATGGAAAAAATACTTGAACATACGACAGAGGAGTTTCTACAGTTTCAAAAGATCGCAAGGTTTTCCCGTGATATCATCATCACCGAAAAAATAGACGGGACCAATGCCCAGGTATATATCACCGAGTATGGTGATGTGATAGCAGGAAGCCGAAAGCGTTATATTACGCCGTCTGACGACAATCATGGGTTTGCCGTCTGGGTAGAAGGCAATAAGAATGAATTATTGAAGCTGGGGCCCGGGCGAAATTATGGTGAATGGTGGGGTGGCCCAATAAATAGGGGCTATGGACTGCCAAAGGGAGAAAAATACTTTTCCATGTTCAATACCATCCGGTGGTGCGCATACGGAGAAACACCAGCGAGGATACACAAGGAAGATCCAAGGATAGAAAAGTATCAGGAAATACTGCCTGAATGTTGCCGGCTTGTCCCCGTCCTTTATCATGGCGCATTCTTAACAGATAAGATTGAAGAGGCGTTGACTGATTTACAACAAAAAGGAAGCTATGCCGCACCTGGATTTATGAATCCTGAAGGGATCGTTATTTTTCATCCTGCTGCAAATATCTGCTTTAAGAAGACCATTAAGAATGATGAAATTCCCAAATCCTTTGTAACATGATGACGGTGACGGGAACTGATTGTTGACGGTTTGTTAATATACCGCGGAGATGATGGTTCATCACGTCGGAATCTGCCATCTTTGTCTGCACTGTGGACAAAGGGAATGAAAATAATGGTTGACCGCTGGAAGTTGCTTGCAGGCTTCATGACGGACGACATGCATAGCGTAACTGACGGCACACGGCACAACCGGTTATTTTAACATGGTTATATAAATTAAGGTTATGATAGTGGCCCGGATTCCCGCGCTGGAAGGGTGTTGCATATTTGCCACAAAAAAAGTAACTTTGTTAATCAACCATTACCTGACCATCATCCTGTTGATAACTACCCTAAAGGTATTTACTCAAACACGATGCAACATATTTTCTTTCGTGGGAAGAGGATCTTGCTTTTCCTGGTCCTCTGTATTTCGATATCCCTTCCGGGCATGGGACAAAGCGTTTTGTCGCCAGTATACAACATCACCTCTGATACCGCCACTTATACCGCATTGCCTGATTCCTGCTGGGAGGTCATGGCGGATCCGGGTGGCAAACTGACTTTGCGGGAGGCCATACATTCCGGTCATTTCCAGAATTCCGACCGGAAGGTGGATTACCGGATAAATGTTTACTGGCTCCGTTACCGCCTTGGTAACCGGATGCAGCAACCATTGAAAATAGCGCTGCCGGAGGCTGCCGCTTACGCGGATCTTTACTGGAAAGCTGATGGCGGAAAATGGAAACATGCCAAAACAGGTACTTCGGTTCACTGGAGCAAACGGGACGGACTTAAACGGATTCCCGCTTTTACCCTTACCATTCCCGCCGGCGAAACATTTATGGTATATAAAAGGATGTACTGGGATTATGTAGCTGCCCAACCTGATACCATGTCAGTTTATTTCAACTTTACGGACAAACTCATTCA
>DASULB010000357.1:0-5993 GCA_036278455.1 Chitinophagaceae bacterium
ACAATTTATATTTCGATGAAGTATGTCAGATCCACATGCCGGGTTGGTCAAAAGGACGAATTGCTTTAGCAGGGGATGCTGCGCACACAACAAGTTTCCCGACAGGCATGGGAACCAGCCTGGCTATGCAGGGAGCAACAATATTAGCGAATGAACTGCATGCATCAAATGGAGACTACCCATCAGCATTTTCACAATACTATGCATCATTTAAACCACTTGTGGAAAGTGTGCAATCCAGAATTACCCGTGGGCTGAATTGGTCCATACCAGAAACGAATGAAGACATTCAGAGAGCTGTTAATAGGTTCAAATAAAGCGCCAATGCTTTTTGGATCGCAAACCAGTGCGCGTACACCCTTAACGGCAGGAAATGTTATCTACACCTGTCGCTTACCATCACAACCGGTTGCCTGAATATTATTGTAGGTTTATCTTCTTTATCAGGTACTCACGGAATAATATTGGCCTGTGGTGTTTTTGGCATTCAATATAGGATAGTACTGATTGCGCGAATGGCATTGATAAATTGTGCAAGAAAGGTTTGAGGCTTTGCGATGACGATCTGCCGGCTTGGCGAAAACGGCGGCGTTTCCGCCTATGGGCACGAAAACGGTGATCGGCTGGCTTGGAATTTCGTTAGGCTCCAAAGCGTTACAGGACCACCCGGTGAAGATGCGTTAATGGGGATTTCTCCTGATTACTGCTGACGCCTCCCGGCCATCCGACCCGGATCATTTTTTGGCTCCGCTCAGCAAAGCTTTTTTCCCGACCAGCAGCTTCGTTACAACATCGGAACCCTTACTTGAAAAATAGATATGCTGGCGCAGGGAGGAAGAGAGTACCCAGTCTTTATCCTTTTTCCATGCTTTAATGACCGCCAGTGAGCTGGAATTATTTTCGATGGAAATCACTTCATCCGGGTCACGGGTTGGTGAAAATCCATCGGCAAAGGAATAGAGGTCCTTTGATTGCAGGCCATTTAAATAATTTGCCATTTTGGCTGAATCAGCCCGCTGGTTGCCGATCAGCCAGATGGAATCCTTTTTTACCGCTACAAAACCGCTGTCTGCGGGATATTGAAAGTTGATCCGGGTGATCTTGTTTTTGTTTATCCTTAAAAACGAATGATCGCGCCAATCATCATAGCCTTTATCAAAATAGGAAGACAGATAGCCTGTGGCCGCCTCATAGACGTCAGGCGTGCCGGTCTGCCGTATATAGGAAGTGTTCTGCCTGTAGGGCCCGGTACCTGTTCCGGTTTCCCCTATCCAGAAGTCGGCCAGTAGATTTTTGCCGCCGTATACCGTTACATGTGTGCCGCTGGTATCGCCCACTTTGTAGGTGTTCCAGTCACTTCTTTTACGGGACATCATGCGTTGCACCCTCACATCGGTTAAGGACATCAGTGCTTCGGTTACCGGTGCCCCGGCCGCCTCGGCTGATTTTTGCCCCTGTGATAGCTGCCACTGGCTACCCTTTCGTGTCAACGTTATTTCCGGGCCATCGGATTTCGGCGGTTGAATGCGCATCCTGGTTACAGCAGCCGTGTCTACACCAAAAAGATGCGTCTTTAAGTTGCTTTCCAGGTGGGGCGAACGGAATATTTTGGTAAGAACGAAAACGGCTACCAATACCAAAAAAATAATGGTCAGTGTCTTATTATTGAGATGTTTCATGCAAGTATCATTTTTATATTTTCAGGTGCCCACATGTCGGTCGCTCTGAAATTCATTACAGGGCATTTTGAAGGCAGCTAAGGCAGGGCTGCATAATCTTCATGCATGCGCTGCAGTCTTGTACGCCTGGTTTTTCTGGCCCGTATTAATCCATACCCGATTGCCAGCAGAATGGGCAACAGGAAATTGAGATATTTTAAAATGGTTTTAGAGGCGTCAGAGATCTCCCGGATGGGGCGGGAGGTGATGCCTTTGGTACGCAGTGCGATCAATCCTGTATCATCGGAGAGCCAGTCAATCGCATTGGACAACAGGCTCACGTTATCGGGTTGTAATTGCTGGGCCTGACGAGGCGGACCATTTACCGCGAAGTCGCCATCCCCGATCACCACCATCTTGGAAGGAGGATCCTCCCGATTGCCGGAAAGGTGGCCCTGTAACGCGGCGGCGACCACAAGCTTCTTTTGGGTAAAGTCATTTTGCGTCCATTGCTTTTGAAGACTAAAGAACTGTGGCGCTTCCAGTGAATCGGATAAGGCCGAGGTAAACGCCAGGGGCGTGAATTTGACGCTGCTGTCACCGGTATAACGGATGGTACTGGCAAACCGCATGATCACGCTTTCCAGCCCCGAGGTAACAGGATGTTTGGCAAATTGGCTGATCACGGGAAAATACGGAAAGGGGATACTCGTCTGAAAGTTAAAGAAGCTTTGCTGCTGCTGTTGCATCTGAATCGAAGCGCATTGGGCGTCTACCACGAAATTTTTTCCCACCACGATACCTTTGTCTCTGAGCCAGCCGCCAAGACCAGTATGAACGGCGGTCCCCCGTCCCATGCGCATGTTGCCGTTTACCCGGTTAATGGCGAGCAGCAAACGCCCACCCCTTGCAAGAAAGGTATCCAGCTGAGGGAGGTTGGTGGTAGAGAAGCTGTCAGCGGGCGCGATGACGGCCATCGTTTTTATATCCGAGGGGATAAAGGTAGAATCCGTCAGGGTGACCGGCTGGGTCTGATAAAGTACCTGCAGTTGCTTGGTGGCCTGCGGCATCTCCCTCAGGGAGGGCTCGCCGTTTCCCTGAAGGAAGCCGATCACCGGTTTATGGGTGACTGAAAGCTTTTTGATGGCGCTTGACAAGGCATATTCCATGGAGGAGCCGGGACCCAGAAAAGGAATGACCTGTTTGTTTTTGCCCAGGGAGACGATAGCGCCCATAAAAGCCTTTTGCTGCTTCATCTGATCTTTTTCCCTTACATTGATGACGACCGGCCGGATGCCGCTTTTGGTAGCGGCTTGTTCGTCGGATTCCTTCCCGTTGGGATCGATGAATTTATACATGAGCATGCCCCGGGACCGGTTGGCATATTCTATCAGCAGATCCTGGAAATCACGTCGTGCCTTGAGGACGCGCGGCGGGAGGTCCTTTGAGAAATAAGCGGTCACGGTGACGGGCTCATCCAGATGCTTCAGGATGTCTTTTGTGGCGTGGCTCAGGGTATAGGCGTGGTTTTCTGTCAGATCAAGCCGCAGGTGATACTCATCGGACAGCAGGTTCACGGCAATGACGATGCCAACGATGAGCGCGATGGAAACATAAAGCTTGGATCTCATCAGGCCGTCCCCATGGCGACTCGGGGGTTCAATATTGCGCCTGGAAAGGGAATATTCCGCCAGAAAAAGGCCGAGGAAGACAATGGACAGGAAATAGATCACATCACGGCTGTCAAGGACCCCGCGGGAGATGCTTTGAAAGTGATCTGAAAGGCTGAGTGTTTCAAAAACATGGCCCATCCAGCTGGTAAAGTTATTGGACAGTACCCCGAAAATAAGATGAAAGAAAAGCCCGATGAACAAGGCGGTCAGAAAAGCCACGATCTGGTTGCTGGTAATGCTGCTGGCGTATAGGCCTATCGCGATATAGGCCGCGCTCATCAGCAGGAGTCCAAAGTACCCGCAGATCACGCGGCCGATGTCCAGGTTACCGAGGTTGGCAACGGTGATCACATAGGGAAGCGTGAATAAAAGCGCGATGGCTATCAGCATTAAGGTGGACAGGAATTTGCCGATGACGACCTGGCGGTCGGTAACCGCTTTGGTCAGTAACAGTTCGATGGTCCCGGTTTTATTCTCCTCTGCCAAAAGCCGCATGGTAAGGGCCGGTATAAAAAAGAACAAGGTCCAGTAAGCTACACTGAAAAAAGTCCCCAGACTGGCCTGCCCTGTGAAGAAGATGTTAGAGCCGAACAACCAGGTAAAAAAACCGCTGAAGCCCAGGAAGAGTACCAGCATGATGTAGGCGATCAATGAGTCGAAAAAAGATGCCAGCTCACGTTTCGCGATGGTCCAGATAGCGTGCATAATCAGTTTAAGGTTAGGTTACGGAAAATATCTTCCAGACGGGTCTCCACCGGGATCATTTCTGTGAGTATCCAGTGATTCTTTACGCAGCAGTCAAAGATCTCCCGCCTGGCGGTGCCACCCAGTTTGCCCTGCACCTCAATCCTGGCCGCATGGGAATTCGCCGGCTGGATGGGTGGAGGGAGCTCGGCCTTTCCTACGGAAGGCAGGGTTTCCACTGCTGCCAGAATGGCTGGGGGCTCACCCTCCTCTATCATTACTTTGAGGATCTCGCTTCCCCGGGCCTGTGCCCGGAGCGTCTCCGCGGTCCCGTTGGCGACGATCTTTCCTTTATTAATGATCAGGATACGGTCACAGGTAGCCTCCACCTCCGGCAGGATATGGGTACTGAGAATGACAGTCTTGGCTTTACCCAATTCCCGGATCAGCTTGCGGATGTCCACGATCTGATTGGGGTCCAGGCCCGTGGTGGGCTCATCCAGGATGAGAATCTGCGGGTCGTGGATCATGGCCTGAGCCAGACCGACCCGTTGACGGTATCCCTTGGAGAGCTCACCGATCTTTTTGTGCTTTTCGGCGTTCAGCCCGCAAACCAGGACCATTTCCCGGATCCTTTCTGGGATCCTGCCATTGGCTACGCCCTGCAGGTCCGCGCAGAAATGCAGATAATCTATGACCGGCATGTCCAGGTAAAGGGGATTATTTTCAGGCAGGTAGCCGATGAATTTCTTTAACTGGTCGCTGAAGCGGCGGACTGATTTGCCATCAATGGAGATGTCACCATCCCCGATGCCGAGGTACCCGGTGATCATTTTCATCGTGGTGCTTTTACCCGCGCCGTTGGGCCCCAGGAAACCCAGTATTTCGCCGGTTTTGACCTCGAAGGTGATGTTGTCCACGGCTGCCTGAGAAGCGTACCGTTTGGAAAGGTGCTCGATCTGAATGTCCATAGTTTGTTTTCTACGAAATGATCGGGTTCAGCACTTATGGCGGAGACAATTTAACAAAGGGTAGAGGGTTTATCCCCTGGCAGGGGAGGAATGCACGGGTCTGGCGCGCTAAAGGGAATACAGATACTCCCCGGATTTTGTAAGCGCTCATGCAATCCGCGGTGCAAAGCAAGAAAATTCTGTGGAATGCCCATAGCAATGTTCCTTAATAAATTGTTAAAATGTGGTTGTCGCCCTAAAAAATTTGTTGCAACAACAATTGTTTTTACGTATCTTTGCATTCATGAAGATAGAAGAGGCCATCAAACAAAGCCGTTTTGACGATTCGTACACGAAGGCGGTCATCAACCTCCAATATACCGCTAACTGGTTGCGCGATGAACAGGTCAGGTTGCTGAAACCATATGACATTCTTCCGCAGCATTTTAACGCGTTGCGCATCATTAAAGGAAGGCATCCGGAACCTGTTTCTCCCGGAGAAATCAAGGAGGTATTGATAGACAAGGCGAATGATCTCACGCGCCTCCTGGATAAATTGGAGAAAAAGGGTTTGATCAGGAGGCGTCTTTGTCCAAGCAACCACCGCAAAATGGATGTCAACCTGACGGCAAAGGGTAGTAAACTGCTGGAGGATACGGGAAAAGCCCTGATGGTGCCGACCCGGGCTTTAAAAGAGCAGCTTACTGACAAAGAGGCAGCCACTTTGAGCCGGTTACTGGACAAAATGCGCGGATAATTTTTTTAGCCTGATATTTGTTGTAACAAATAAAGTTTTAACAATTAAATTAAATATTAATAACTAACATTCAAAAAACAAATGACCATGTCAACAAAAAAATGGATCTTGGATCCGGCGCACAGCGAATTACAATTCAAGGTGAAGCATCTGATGGTGAGTAATGTCACTGGTAGTTTCGCAGATTTTCAGATAGAAACTGAAACCGCGTCAGAGGATTTTCGAGATGCGCGCATCAGCGCGACCGTAAAGACAGGTTCTGTGATAACAG
>DASULB010000358.1:0-15711 GCA_036278455.1 Chitinophagaceae bacterium
AACAAACGGTTCACCCGGTAGAAAAACGACTGCCAGGTCCGGGCCGAACGCCAGCGCCCCTATGCGTGCCAGGCTGTCCAGCATATTGGTCAGTTCCATATGCGGACGGCAGCCTAGCAACTGCTCATGATGCACAAATTCAAATGGACTGGGGAGAAATGGTGCCGGTATCATTTCCTGCTGAAAGACATGTGCCAGGGCTTCGGCATGTGCATAAGCCGTCCCGGCTCCGCAGGAGACAGTAGGCGGGTTAATATCCCCGGCGGCACCATTTAAAAACAGCACGGTACCATGATCGCTGTTTCTTTCAAGCAGATTGCATAGCTCTCCGGGGAAATCAGGAGAGATATGGGGCATGCACATTTCATGTACCGGATGGCATACCGCATGCAGCACGGTAGCAACCGCTTTTCCTGTTTTGCCGATAAATTGCAATGCCCGTACCCGCTTGTCAACGGGATCCCGGTTGAGCAGTGCCGGTGAAACAGGCTGAACCGCATCAGACATAAGGATGCCGGAAGGGGAAGGTATTCGCCGCTGCATATGATGTCCCTCCAGGATGGCTCCGCCATACATCAACCGGCACGGCACTGCCGTGTCAATAGCCTGATCAATGCAGTTCCTGATCTTGGTGACGGTATTGTTTAACCAGTCACGAAATGCATAGGTTAAATAAAGCTCCGATAAGGCCACGGACTCCGGTGCAGTGTGCGTATGGGTGCAAGTGACGATCAGATGGGAGGAAGGAACCCGGTCTGTTAACGACTGTTTGAATTGCTGCCAGCCTCCTACGGAGGTATCGCTTAGTGCGAGCAGGTCCAATGCTACGATTATAATTGTTTTATTCTCCGAGGTCATCGCCAGCACACGGGCCTTAAGGGGTAGGCGGACGGATTCAAAAGGTGCATAGCGCCCTTCAACGGCCGATGTAAGCAGTCCGACTTCCAGTGGTGGGGTGATCGTGGCAACTGCGGTGCCTACCAGCAAAGTATCTTGTTTCATTTCTCAGCTGTTTTCCTGTTTTTTTACCCAGGCAAGTGATTGCTGCCAGAAAGCGTCATATCCTTCCCACAATTCAAAATTGATACCCCAGTGCGGAGCCGGGTCTGACATGTACATCAGCATGCGTCCCTTGCCGTATTGTCCGGTAACAACCAGTGGGTCTCCTGTTTCCTTTACCCGCACCAACACTTCGCTGCCCGGCCGGGCCGTTACTTCATTGTATCCAAACAGTGGAGGGAAGCTTTCCCAGGGCAGCGCTTTAACTACCGGATGTTCCGGTTTCAGAACCTCAGCCGTGAAACCGGCTGATGATTCGACCAGGTCTTCTGTTGGCAGGCATTCTACCGGCAAGACCGCCCCCATCAGACTTCTGCCCCAACCACTTCTTGCCTGTACCCCGCTAAAGGACAACCATCCACCCAGCATCATCATTCCTCCTCCGTCGTATATCCACTCCTTAATCAGGTTCAGCCGGTCCGGGAAGGTCACAATCTGCTTATCTCTTTTGGAACGGTCAAAAAAGCTTGGGTACAAATGAAAGCATTTGGCCTCCACGTCACTGATAACCAGGCAGGATATTTTGCTTAGGTGATCCTCCAGGCCGCCTGGCTCCAGCCGGTACAATTCCCAATTGGCCAGACTGGTGACATTCGCCAAAGGCTTCAGGGCCTCCACCATCCGTTTGCCGTAAAAATGAAGATCCGCATCCTTGGTTTCTGTTCCAAACGGTGTCTCAATAAAAGTGGGCCCCACATGAAACACCCAGTCACCCAGGTACAATACGTGGCTTCCTTCTGTAGCAATTTCTTCTTTTACAATCATGATTTCCGCATTTTGAATAGTTATTGAATAGTATATTGAACGCCTTTTTAAGGCGAGGACTTTGAAATAGAATCTTTTTTAGGTTGCCCGGTGGCAGAGGAATCCTGGACTTCATAAGGTATAGGACGGAACGCTGTGTGTGTCTCCAGTAATGACAGGAACTTCCCGGAGGTCTTAGCAAAAACAATAAATATCGCAATGGAAGCCACTAACTCCAGTCCTCCTTCCCGGTAGCGTGCGAACCAGAGGGCTGTTAAACCCGTAATCAATAAAGCGGTTGCCGTAAATCCGATGACTGCAATCCCCATCCCCTGGAATATAGGGCGTATCATGGGCTTTTCCCTGCTGTGTTCCGCTTTGGATTGGAATGGCCGCCATGCTCCCAGGGGACGGGCGCGGTCGTAAAACTTCTGGAGCAGGCGCTCCGGATCCGGTTTCGTTACCAGGGCCACCACTATCCAGAGCACTGTGGTGAGGCCCATCACAATCAACGTCAGCCACCACCATGGCAGCACCAGGCCTGCCGCCTGCTGCCATCCCAGGAACACCAGCAGTTTGGGCCCCAGCACCACCAGACAGAAGATGGCTGCTCCACCAAAGGAAGCCGCGATCCGGGCAGGGCCATTAAAACGCCACCACCACCATTGGGCCCAGTTGGCCGGCAATTCAGCGGCACTGAGCTGCAGCATGAATATGGCGACATCTGTGATGATCCTGACATTGAAAACAACGGCTATGGAAATGGCCGTAATAAAGGCCATCCCTAATTTGCCAACAAGCATGTAGTGCTTATCACTGGCCGATTTAACAAACCATCGCTTGTAAATATCATTGACCAATACCTGGCTGCCAAAATTAAGGTTGTCACTTACGGTAGACATGGTCGCGGCAATCATAGCCGCTACCAGGAGTCCCATTGCCCCGGTCGGTAACAAGGCATGCATCAGACGTCCATAGACCAATTCCCGGTCGGCACCGGGCTGACGCAAATCCGGCCACAGCAATGCAGCAGATATACTGGGCAGGGATACCAGCAACAGTAAGATAAACATACTCAGGGCGGTCACCACATACATGGTGACCGCTTCTTTGGGGGTGCGGGTGGAAAGTATACGTTGCCCTTCCATCGCGCCACCCATCGGCGCCGCATCCCCGCCATACCCGATGCTTTGACCAAAAAGCCATGCCATAGCTGCTACCAGCGGAAAAACATGATGATTTCTGGGTGGAATCAGTTGCAGCATCTCCGGATGAGTGGCACCAAAACGTTGCGTTAAGGCAGCGGTCATGGCTTCCGGTCCTCCGAAATGAGCCAGTGTGATCCCCGCCAGGGTAATGGTGCCGATAAAGAAGATACTCATTTGTATCAGGTTGGAGATCACCACTCCCCGGTAACCTGAAAAAAAGACAAACAAAAATGAAATGGGTACAATTAAATACAGTGTTTCGGCCCTGTTCAGACCAAACGCAGGTCCCATGATCTTGTATGCCGCCAGCAGGGTAATACCGGTCCATGCAGGCATGGCGATCACCGAAGTGCGGATGGCAATCCACAGTCGCATCGATGCTGCCACGCGCGGCTGAAAGCGGTGATCATAAAACTCTAAAGTGGTAAAAAGATTCAGGCGCCTCCAAAAAATCGCGAACAATATGCCTCCCAGAAATAATGCCAGCCCGAAACGGCACATGTACCACCAGGAGATAAAAGCCCCTGTTACAATGGCCAGCCCTCCATAACCGGTGGCGGCATCCGGACTGACCAGCGCAGCGGTATAAGAAATGCCATTTAGCCAGCCCGGGATTTTTCTTCCCCCCAGGAAGAAATTTTCCATATTGGATTTCGCGAATTTGTTAAAATAAAGCGATAACCCGAACATGGCTACCAGATAGCCGACGACAATCCACAAATCAGGTTGGTTCCAATTCATAATTCCAGCATAGTTATTTTTTTGATCTGGTATTCTGTTGTTATTGTATGATTGGCCATAACCTGGATTTTATTGTACGTGGGATTCAGTGTGCGTTCATCAGGCGGACACGCGCGTAACAGACATCAGCATGATTCCGGGCGCTTCCCTGAACCGTATAGCAGGATGCAAGTATAATGCAGCGCTCCATATGATTGATATCAGCCGATCATAAGTCTTCCTTCTCAGATCAGTCAGTCTGTTCTCTGAATGCCTTGAGCCGTTTATGTAGTGAATACGTATTCAGATAATGAAAGAAAATGTTGAATTAAATTTCTTTAAACCCCGGGCATTTTACAAAAATTAACTTGTCAGTGTGGAGTTTTGTTCGGTTGTTCAAAACGTTCATTTTCTCTTTTGCTTTTATCCGCAATGTATCCCCTGGATGTTCCGCTGTTGGATCGTCATGAAGTTCAATTTTGAATACGTATTCATTTGGTGACAAATGTACTTTTAAAAATGTATTAAACAAATTTTTTTTAAAAATTGTCCACTGTCATCAGCAAAGCATATTGGAAAGCTGCAGGGGAACGGGCCTCAAAAAACAAAAATGCCTTTGTTCATACGCCACCGGGGTGTTGGTAAAAATAAAGCAGATATGAAGGTCCCTGTCCATAGCGTTTGAGGGCGGGAAATCAGGCAGGAGGGGAGGTTGGCTTCAGTGCTTTCAATAACGGGCGGTAAGTCTGCTGGTGATGCCAGGATGCCTTCAACAAGAAAAATTATCTTTGGAAAAGATAGCAGAAAGCCAGGGGGCTGAATAAAACCATAATGAAAGGCCTTCGGTGAAGGGTGCGTGCGTTCGCTCTCAGGATTATTTACGGGATTTTACAGAATTTCTGATGATCATCTTGCCTTTCATCAGTTTTACCTTTGGCTTTGCAGCTTTATTTTTTATTTCTTCCATCAGGATCTTGACCGTAGCATCCACCATTTCTTCCAATGGTTGTTCCCAGGTTGTAAGGGAATAGGATGGCCAGGCAGACATGCGGATGTTGTCAAAGCCTACAATGGAAATGTCGTCCGGGACGTGGTAACCAAAAATCCTCAGGCCGTCCATGGCTCCAAGTGCGATAATGTCATTACCACAGAACATGCAATCAATATCACTGTGGCGGGTGACCAGTTCCTGGGCTGATCGGAAGCCGTTTTCATAAGTGTAGTCACCAGCCTCGATGATCAGGTCATGGACCCCTTTTTGCTGCAGCCGTTCCCGAAATCCTTTCAGGCGGTCGAGGGTGGTAGAAGTAGTGGAAGGGCCTGAAATGAAGGCAAATTTCCGATGGCCTGTTTCAAGCAGGTAGGTGGCAATCTGTTTGGCGGCCATATAATTGTCACAAAAAACGGCACTCCCTTTGGAAGGCGCCGAATAACGATTGAAAAGTATGACGGCTATATCACTGCGATTGAACTTCTCAGAGGCAGGGGAAGATAAAAGCGCGTCCGTAATAATGACCCCTTCCACATTGTATTCAATGAGCTGCCGGATCTCACTTTCCTTGACTTCTTCATTTTCGGAATTGATAAACAGAATATGGTATCCCAGCACCGAAAGGCGATCATAAAATATCTCCAGTACCGCAGAATAGAAAGGATTACCAATGTTGCGCATGACAATCCCGATAATCCGGGTTCTCCGGGTGGTGAGGCTTCTTGCATGTGCGTTCAGGGCATAGTTGAGTTTGGCAGCAGCTTCCAGTACTTTTTTTCTTTTCTTTTCAGAAACAGCCGTTCCCCCGGCAAAAACCCTGGAAACGGTGGCTTGGGAAACACCCGCCAACCTGGCTACATCCTCTGACGTATATATTTTTTTAGTCAATCAGATTAGTTTTAAAAAAGCGATCAGGGATTGAATACGTATTCATTCCCGGCGGTGGCAAAGATAGACATTAATTTGAAATCCGGGAGGGGATCCCGCAGGATCTGACGAGGGATAACCAAAATAACCTGCGGAGCTCCTGAAAAAAAAACTTCAAAAAAGTTTTGTTATTAAAGTATTGTTATTAAATTCGCCTCTGAATACGTATTCAAATAATTTATTTCAACGAAAGATGAAGCAAAATCAGGTAGCAAAGAAACGGGTCGCTGATGGCTATAATGGGAAGACGATCGGGGCAGGCCGTCGTCCGATGGTATCGTCCCGGTTCATTTTTTTTACGCTGGTATGAATACGTATTCAAAATTTATTTTAACGAACATGAAAGACGCGAACACTTCTTCATCCAATTAATATTTAAAACAATCAAATCCCCGGTTATGAGCAATTTTACAACCGACAGATGTCATGTGCATCTTTCTTCGAGGGTTCATTTTATGGGAGTCTCCGCAAAAAAGCGCATCCCTTATCTGACCTCTTTCTGGACCAAAGCATGTTGTATTTCACTACTATGCTTGTATGCGACAGCACCCTCTTATGCCGCTGCGACGCTATCCAAAAGCCTCGGTTGGCAAGGTCATTCTTTTGTCCTGTCGGGGCTCGTCAAAAATGACAAGGACGAAGCGTTGGCCGGTGCGACGGTCGGCATCAAAGGCACGACCAATGGAACGATCACTGATCTGAATGGCAAGTTCCTGCTGGAAGTGGGCAGCGATTCGGATTCGCTCATTGTGTCCTTTTTGGGCTACAAGAGCAAAACGATTGTGGTAGGAACAAGCAGGAAGATCACGGTCCGTCTTGAGCCGGATGTAGAAGGAAATAAACTCAACGAGGTCCAGGTGGTAGGATATGGCACCCAAAAGAAATCCACCATGGTGGGCGCGATTTCGTCGGTTTCCGTCAAAGACATTCAAAAGTTCTCCACGCCTTCCATTACCAATGCAATAGGGGGTAAACTGGCCGGCGTGATCACCAGACAGACCTCTGGTGAGCCCGGCTATGATGCGGCTAAAATATTTATCCGTGGCCAGGTGTCCCAATCTGGTGTTAACAAGCCGCTGATCATCATTGATGGCGTGGAAAGAGAGCTCCAGGATTACTGGACGACCATCAATATTCAGGACATCGAAAGTTTCTCGATCCTGAAAGATGCATCCGCGACAGCAGTCTATGGGAACAGAGGCGCAAATGGGGTAGTGCTGATCACCACAAAAAAGGGGAGTGTGGGCAAGCCTGTGGTTACTTTCAGAACGGAGACGGCCGTTGTGACACCTTTGAGGGTGCCCGACTATATCGGTGGCTATCAGTATGCACAGCTCGTCAACGAGTCACTGGGAAATGTCGGGCAGGATCCGAAATATTCTGCTGCGGAACTTCAAAAATACAAAGACGGATCAGATCCCTATTTATATCCCAATATAGACTGGGAGTCTTTGGTACTGCGAAAACATACCAAGCAATCCATCAACAACCTGGGCATCTCCGGTGGCTCTCAAACGGTGCGCTACTATGCCAACCTGGGATATACGCTGCAGCAGGGAATCTACAATGAAGATCCCAAGGTAGAGTATCCCACCAATGCTGCGTTAAAGCGTTATAATTTCAGGTCAAACGTGGATGTAGACCTCTCAAAAAAGTTCTCTCTTTCCTTAGGGCTATCGGGTATCATCTCCACGGCTAACTTTCCCGGCCGTTCTTCAGGGCAGATCTTTCAGGCGCTGATGTTTACCCCTCCGAATGCTTATCCGGTTGTCAACCCTGATGGTTCAAGCCCCGGTGGCTTCGGAAATATACAGTTGAACCCTTATGCCGTCATCACACAAACCGGCTATACCAAGCAGTATTATACCACGCTGATGAACAACCTGTCGGCCAATTGGGATCTTTCCTCTGTGACAAAGGGCCTTTCGCTAACGGGTCTGGCTGCCTATGATGTCGTGGATATCACCCAAAATGTCAGACAGAAGACGCCGGAACTTTACAGCTATACCAAAGATGCCAATGGCGGGGATGTCTATACCATTGTCTCCACCGAAACGCCCCTGGGTTTTTATCTGCTGAATGAAAATTACAAAACCGTTTATTATCAGGCAGCCGTCCATTATAAGCGCTCCTTTGGTAAAAACAACGTAACGGGCTTACTGGCGGCCGAAAGAAGATCGTTTACCAATGTCAATACCACGAGTTCTATAAATAACCTGCCACAGCAGCGCCAGGGAATTATCAGCAGGTTGACTTACAATTATGATGCACGCTATTTGCTTGAGCTGAATGCTGCATACAATGGATCGGAGAATTTTCCCAAAGGGAAGCGGTACGGATTATTTCCGTCAGTGGGATTGGGGTGGCTTGTGTCCAATGAGTCGTTTTGGAATAAAGATGTGTTGAGCACACTCAAGATCAGGGGAAGTTACGGCTTGGTGGGAAATGACCAGATCGGTGGTGACCGGTTTCTGTATTTATCGACCTATAATAAATCTGCGCCCGGCTACACGTTTGGCCTCAACCAGAATGTCAACCCCGGAGGCAAAAGCGAGGCCCGCATTGGCAATCCGGATCTGACCTGGGAGCAGGCCTATAAAGAAGATGTCGGCATTGATATGGAGTTGTGGGGCGGTAAAGTCACCCTCACAGCCGATTATTTTCATGAGAAAAGAAAAGGCCAGTTGCTGGCCCGCGCATCTGTACCGGCCTATGCCGGATATCCCGGCGGCACCCTTCCTTATGCCAATGTAGGGGTCACTACCAACCAGGGGGTGGACGGCAGCTTCCAGCTCAGAAATACGACGCAAGGCGGGTTTTATTATTCTCTCAACGGTACCTTTACCTATGCCAAAAATAAGATCCTGGAAAATGATGCGCCGCCGGCTTTATATCCCTGGCAGGAATTGCGCGGCCATCCCATTGGAGCTAACCTGGGCTATGTCGGCATAGGCTTTTTCAAAGATCAAAAAGATATTGACAACAGTCCGAGCCAGACATCTTTGCAGTCGGTCATTCGGCCGGGAGATACCAAATACAAGGACATTAATGGTGACGGGCAAATTGACAATGCAGACAGGACTGTAATCGGAACCTACGGCTCCGAACCACAAATAATGTTCGGATTCGGTACCACGCTGGCCTGGAAGGGAGTAGACGCTACGATCTTCTTTACCGGCGCTGCTCACCGGGATTACTTTTTGTCTTCCGGAAATCAGGCTTACACCGCCTGGATTTTTTCCGCAGGGGCAGGTACTTACAACGTACTGAAGGATATCTATGACAAGCGTTGGGTGCCGGGAGCAGACAACAGCCATGCAGCCTTCCCGGCAGTGAGACCGGAGAGCACCAACAATTACATCGGCTCGACGGTATGGCAACGCAGCGGGGATTATCTCCGGATCAAGAATGCCGAGATCGGATATACCCTGCCGGCTGCCCTGACAAAGAAACTGACGTTAAAGCGGATCCGGGTCTTTATTCAGGGAACCAACCTGGCCACCTGGGACCACATCAAAGTGGTCGATCCTGAATCCAATTTTAGCACGGGCGCTTATCCGCTCACCAGTAATTATAATTTCGGAATAGATATAAGCTTCTAAAACTCTAAAAAGATAAAACTCATGCGATCCATCAACATATATATCGGAGTGACGCTGTCCCTGCTGCTACTCGCATCCTGCAAGAAAGATTTCCTGGACAAAACACCCGATGGTGACCTGACCCAGGAACAGGTATTTACAAATCCCACCTATGCAGAGCAATACCTCACCAATATATACAGCGGCCTGCCCTATGAGCTGCAGCTGGTGGATAATCCGCCTGCAGGCAGTGCGCCTTATAACCCTTTCACCGGTGCTTCCGATGAAATGGAGATGAGCTATGAACCCAATTTCAGCAACAACATGAACATCGGAAACTGGAACCCTACTTCCAATGTGGATGATATCTGGGGCCAGAGTTATATTGCGATCCGCAAAGCCAATGTCTTTCTGGAAAACATTGATAAGCTGCAACCTTCCTCGCTGGCGCCGCAGAGCAAGATCAAACAATGGAAGGGTGAAGCGATTTTTCTCAGGGCTTTCTATCATTTTCTGCTGATACGCGCCTACGGACCTGTTCCCATTATCGACAAGACCGTCAATCTGGGGGCGGATTTTCTGCACTTCCAACGACAGCCGATAGAGGCTTGTGTTCATTTTATTGCCAGCCAGTGCGATTCGGCCCTCAGCTTTCTTCCGGCAAGGATCAATGCTGCCAATGATTACGGAAGGCCGGACCAGACCACGGCTCTGGCGCTAAAAGCACGGGTATTGCTGTATATGGCCAGCCCCCTGTGGAACGGAGGCACTGAACTGAAAGACCATGAAGGAAACCAACTGTTCCCGGCACATGACCAGGGACGCTGGCAGATCGCAGCAGATGCCGCCAAAGCCTGCATTGACCAGGCCGAGTCCGTAGGACACAAACTATATCATTCGCCTTCTGATAACCCGGAGCTGAACTACCAGGAGATATTCTATAACAATTTCAACGATGAGGTCTTCTGGACCCGGGATGACCCGGGATATCAGAACATCGATGCCTATAGTGAACCCAGGGGAATGCCCGGCGCTTTCTGGCCTTTGCAGACGCCCACACAGAACATGGTCGATGCTTACCAGATGGCCAACGGAACGCAACCCATTTTGGGATACAACGCTGATATGACACCGATTATCAACCCCGCTTCCGGGTACAATGAAACCGGACAGGCGACGGCGGAAACAGATGATTATGTGGCCGGTACCCGCAATATGTATGTAGACAGGGAACCGCGCTTTTATGCCAGCATCATGTTCACCGGACAAAAATACAAGTGGTCAGCGCCCCACAACAGGACAACCCCCCTTGAGTTCTGGAAACTGGGACTTGACGGGCGACCCTTTTCCACCGGTGATAATTACAGCAAAACCGGATACATGCTGAAAAAGCTTACGAACCCCGCATTTGTCATGTCACCGAAGGCCGATCCCATTCGCACCTGGATATTCTTCCGGCTGGGTGAACAGTATCTTAACTACGCTGAAGCTTTGAATGAGGCACAAGGACCTGTAAGCGATGTCTACAAATATGTTAACCTGATCCGGGGCCGGTCAGGGTTGCCCGGTCTGCCGGCCGGCCTGTCGAAAGACAAGATGCGTGAGGCCATTCACCACGAGCGGCGAATAGAACTTGCTTTTGAGACGCATCGTTATTTTGACACGCATCGCTGGATGACGGCTGAGGCTATTGACAATGCAAATATTTATGGTTTAAACGTGAATGGCATGGCTGCCGGAAATATGCCCTTTACCCTGTCCAGCGACGGCTTCTACCAGCGTACCGTTGTAGAGAAACGGGTATTTGAAAAGAAACACTATTTTTGGCCGATCCCCCAGAGTGAAATTGAAAAGAACCCCGAACTGGTGCAAAACCCCGGATGGTGAGGCGCTAGGACAACAGACAGGGAAGGTTGACGGGCCTGTGGAGACGGGACAGCAATACGGTCGTCTTTGAGGGCTAAAATGGCGGCAATCAGTCAGTGATATGCAGGCAATATCCCGGAGAAACTGCCCTTTGGGTCTTCGCCCCGAAACCAATGGATTAACCGGCAAATAAAAAAATGTGCTATGATAAGATGCGCTAAATGCATGATGATCGCCTTTTGTTTGATATGCTCCGCGGGTAAACTAATGGCGCAGGAATGGTATATTTATCCCCGCGGGACCCAAAGCCGCTGGATTGACCTGGAAAATAAAATGGGGCGGCAAGGACAGGGAGGACTGGAAAACAAGGGCGCCAAGGGGCATCCCAGTGAATGGCTGGCGCCTGGGGATAGCCTCGTACTGATGGATTACGAAGGCACGGGGATGATCCGGAGGATCTGGGCAACGGTGATCGACCGGAGTCCTGCCGCCCTTCAGGCCCTTCGGCTGAAGATGTACTGGGATCATTCCCCTGAACCGGCAGTCAATGCCCCGCTGAGTGATTTCTTTGGGGTTGCCCTGGGCAGGATGACCGCTTTCGAAAGTGCCTTGTTTTCCGATCCCGAGGGCAAGTCTTTCAACAGTTACATACCGATGCCTTTTAAGGTTGCAGCACGGATTGTATTGGTTAACCATTCAAAGGTGAAGCAACTGGTGTTTTATGATATTGACATGCTTAAATTAAAAAAGCTGCCACGGCATTTCCTGTACTTTCACGCCTATTGGCATGAAAGCGCTAAAGGGGTTCTTGGTCAGGATTACGTGATTTTGCCGGAAGTGAAGGGCCGTGGACGCTTCCTGGGTGCGAACATCGGTGTAAGGACCGACAGTGTTTATCAGAACACCTGGTTTGGAGAAGGGGAAGTCAAAGTATACCTGGACGGCGACAGGCAACATCCGACGTTAGCCGGTACCGGGACAGAGGATTATATCGGCACCGCATGGAACCTCGGTACTTTTGCCCAGCGCTATCAGGGCTGTACCATTGCGGACAAAAAAAAGGGGATCTATGCTTTTTACCGGTACCATATCCCCGACCCCATTTATTTCCGGAAGGCCTGCCGTGTGACCATTCAACAAATCGGCGGCGGCGGGAGGGAGCAGATCAGGCAGATCTTAAAAGATGGCGGGAGGTTAAAAGTAGTTTCTGTGATGAGTGATACGGCGCTGATAAAAATCCTTGAACAGCCGCAGTTTCCGGCGGTGACGGATGACCGATTCCCAAAAGACGCGTGGACTAATTTTTATCGCCTGGATCATTATTCCTCGACGGCTTATTATTATCTGGACCAACCCTGAAAGGCAGGTTTATATAATTGTAAAACCGATTTTTGCGTGAACCCATATTGATGCAGAGCAGTAGCAGGCAGCTCACGCTGAACAGCATTCACGCGCGATGATCAGTGATCAGGACACCCAATGAATGAAGATGATAAGATATATTCCGTTTATTGCCCTGGCATTTCTTTTTCTTTCCTGCTCTTCGAATCGGGCGGTTTTTTATGGGAAAAGCGACGGGCCTCACATGAAAAAACAGAATGCCTTCTCCAATCCGCTGCTGGCCAGCGGGGCGGATCCATGGATTGTAAAAAGAGGCCGTTGGTATTATTTCATGTGCACCAACGGTGGCAACATCACGATCCGCAAAACAAGAGCCGTTACAGCGGTGGCACAGGCCGCCGCCGTCAAAGTATGGAGCCCGCCTGCGTCGGGACCGCATGCACACAATATATGGGCACCGGAGTTGCATTACCTGAAGGGTAAATGGTATTTGTATTATGCCGCCGGCGCTTCCGGAGATCTTTCCACCCAACGCTGTTTTGTGTTGGAAAATTCCTCCAAGGATCCAACCCGCGGGCATTGGATAGACAAAGGAAAGATCGGCGATCCCGAGGCGGATTTCTTTTCCATCGATGGCTCCGTTTTTCAATACAAAGGGAAGCATTATTTTATCTGGAGCGGCACCGCTTCGGATCATGATAATATCCAACGGATCTATATAGCCGTGATGAAAAATCCATGGACTTTAGGTTCGCACCGGGTGCAGATTTCCATGCCGAAATACGATTGGGAAAAAATAGGAGGCCAGGTTAATGAAGGTCCTGAAGCACTGCAAAGTCCTGCGGGAACGTTGTTTGTCACCTTCTCCGTGAGCCAGTGTGCCACCGATGACTATGGATTGGGGTTGTTAAGATTAAAGGAAGAAGGCGATCCGTTGCGGCCTTCGGACTGGATAAAAAGATCCCGGCCGGTTTTTTCTAAGAACGTGGAAGAAAATGTCTTCGGCCCCGGTCACAATGGCTTTTTCAAATCAAAAAACGGCAAGGAATACTGGCTTGTCTACCATGCCAATTCCCATAGTGGAGAGGGATGCGGAGGGGGAAGGAGTCCCAGGATACAAAAGTTCACATGGAAAAAAAATGGTGATCCGGATTTTGGAAAGCCGGTAGGGCTTTCAAAAGAGATCCCTAAACCAGGCGGTGAATAATTTTTTCAACGGGGGAGTACTTACTGAAAAAATGCAGATGCCCGGCGCTCCGGGCGCTAATGAAGATTCCGGGCAGGCGCAATGGTACCACAGAGGCAAACCATCTGTCCGGTGAACAGACTTTGTTTGCGGCGTCCTTTTTCAGGGTAACCGCCGGAGCATGCTGAGGTGTGCTGTACCCAGCGACGGTTTACCCTGATTTTACTGTAGGATAACTTTAAAATTTGAGATAAATGAATATGCGTTTTTGGAAAGGGACAAATCGGATTTCTTTGCTTGCAAGGGTATCCTGCCTGCTGTTGATGCTGTTGCCGGCAGCGTGCGCAAACGGAATGATCAGACTGCCTGGGATATTCAGCAACAACATGGTGCTGCAGCAAAGCACAGCTGTAAAAATATGGGGCTGGGGAGCACCTTATGAAAAGGTGGTGGTGTTTACATCCTGGGATAAAAAGACCTACCCGGCAGTAGTGGTTGACGGGGACGGAAACTGGGCAGTTAACATCCGTACACCTTCTGCCGGCGGGCCCTATGAGATCAATATCAAGGGCCAAAACCAAATTCATATCGATAATGTACTGATCGGGGAGGTCTGGCTCTGCTCCGGGCAGAGTAATATGGAAATGTGCGGTAACTGGGGAATGAAAGAGATCCGTTCCATACTGCCCACGGCCCACAATGACAGCATCCGGTTTTTTTATATCCCAAAAAGGACCGCTCCTTTTCCCCAACAGCAGGTGGAGGGACATTGGGTCGTTTGCGATAGCAACAGCCTGAAATCTTTCAGCGCCGTGGGGTATTTTTTTGGCAGACACTTGCTGAGGTCCCTGCATGTACCTACAGGCCTCATCGAGGCCAGTTGGGGAGGTACTTCAGCCGAAGTTTGGACACCCGGCTGGGTTGTCAAACATGATCCATTGTTATCGGTTGCAGCGAAGAAAATTGCAGCCAACGGACAGTGTCCT
Source organism: Chitinophagaceae bacterium (assembly GCA_036278455.1). Taxonomy (GTDB): domain Bacteria; phylum Bacteroidota; class Bacteroidia; order Chitinophagales; family Chitinophagaceae; genus FW021-bin31. The sequence continues at coordinate 14,610 of DASULB010000358.1, forward strand.
CACCTGCCCGGTTATGCCTTTAATGCGATGATAGCGCCCATTACATCTTATGCACTAAAGGGAGTGATTTGGTACCAGGGGGAAAACAACACCGTCAATCCAGGAACCTATGACCGCTTGTTTACACACATGATAGATGCGTGGCGGGCTTATTGGAAAAAAGAGCTGCCTTTTTATTATGTCCAGATCGCTCCTTTTCATTATGCCAAAGTGGGATCGGGCGCGTTGTTGCGGGAGGCCCAGCTTAAAAGTTCGACCTACGACCATGTCGGTATGGTGGTCATTACAGATCTTGTAAGCGATACCAACAACGTGCATCCCGGGGACAAACGGGACGTCGGGTTGCGGTTGGCCAACTGGGCTTTGGCAAGATCGTACCATAAAACCGGAATAGCCTACGCGAGCCCCGAATTTGACAACATCTATGTTCGCAATCACCACGCGTATATTACCTTCAGGAGTGCAAAAGAAGGGTTGATGCTGAAAGGGGATAGCGTTGAAGGATTATATCTTGCGGGTCGGGACAGAAGGTTCTATCCGGCAAAAGCGAAAATAGAGGGTGATACGCTTGTTGTTTGGAGTTCGCGTGTGCCCGATCCCGTGGCCGTTCGTTACGGGTTTGCCGATGCCGCCATGGGTAACCTGTTTGGCAGGAACGGATTGCCCGTGGGGCCCTTTAGGACAGATGATTGGTCTTTTTGATCCCGGGTTGACGAAACATCGTGATGGTGGCTGGTTTAATAGAGCCGGATAATACACTAACGATCATTCAAAATAAGATGAAAAGGACAATCGTTATCCTGGTTTTCACCACCTTCTTCCTGGGAGCAAAAGCCCAAAAACCCCATGTGATGGTACCGGTAATAGTGGGAAAGTTTGCACACATATTTGATCCCAATGATGCTCCCGAACGGGGTGACAGTTCATGGTATACAAACGATCACACTTTTGTCAAGGGTAAAGATGGTACCTGGCATGCTTACGGGATCATCCACCATTTGCCCGTCCATCCCTGGGAGGAAACGCGCTTTTTCCATATTACGGCAAAATCTCTGTCCCAGAAAAAATGGGAGGACCACGGTTATGCCATGCACGCCCAAAC
>DASULB010000359.1:0-5089 GCA_036278455.1 Chitinophagaceae bacterium
TGCGTATATCCATCACCTTTTTCTTTATCTTTATTTTCATCTTTTCTGGAATTTGCTGGAGTACTTCTTTTTTTAAGGCTTCCGTAATACCTTCTTTGACGAAGTGGCGATGGGTCACCAAACTGATCTCCCTGACGGGCTCCGGTGTGCGAAAATAGCGTACCATATCAAGCTGATCGCTATTGAGTTCGGTAATGGATAATTCAGGAAGGATGGTCCACCCGGCATTCAACTCTACCATCCGTTTCAGCGTTTCCACACTCCCGGTATTGTATTCCAGGTTTTTCAGTGCCCGGATATTCTCCCGCTTTGAGCATATGTTCAATACCTGGTTGCGCATGCAATGTCCTTCATTTAATAACCATATGTCAGAATGTGGCAGATCTTCCGGCCGCAATACCTTTTTCGCAAAAATGGAATGATTGGGGGAGGCATACACCACGAAACTCTCATAGAACAGTGGCGACTCATGCAGCAACTTGTCCCCGAGCGGGGTCGCAAGAATACCGCAGTCAAGCTGTTCTTTTTTTAATTGTGCCGCAATCACCTCTGTGGGATACTCCCATATTTCAAGCTTGACGGCGGGATACAGCGTTGTAAACCTGGCCACCAGTGGCGGTAGCAGATAAGGTGCAAGGGTAGGGATGATCCCTACTTTTAAAGTGCCCCGCACCTCGCGCTGATAGCTGGAGATCATCTCTTTGATGCGGTTATTTTCCTGGAGTACCACTCGCGCCTGTTCAATGATGATGTGGCCGATCTGGGTGGGAACAATGGGTAGCTTGCTTCGGTCAAACAATTTTATTCCCAGTTCATCCTCTAATTTCTGAACCTGCATACTAAGGGTAGGCTGTGTCACAAAACACTTCTCAGCCGCCGTAACAAAACTGCGGTAAGTGTCCAACGCAATAGCGTATTCCAATTGTACAGTAGTCATCTCTTTGTTGGTTCAGACGTTTAAGGCTTTGCGGCAGTTGTTATGACCCCTGCCCCGAAATATTTTATCCCTTTTCAAGGGTAAAGGTATAGATTATTTCTATTTTAACGAGCAATTATATAAACAAATATCAGCAGACCACCGCCTGCCCAAAGAAGGGAAGGAAAAGGGTGACCCCGAGAAGGCATGCTGGGTTCATTTATTTTGGTGTTAATTTCTCGCAGGAAAGCTTTATCTCTCCGCGTCGCAGCAGGCATCCATGCCAGCATACCGGAGGGTTAAGTCCTAAAAGTCATCGGACAGCGTACCTGGCAGTCATGAAGCCGGTTATTGCCATCTTTGAAGTGTTGAATGGAGCCCTGGAACATTACGTATAAGTCGGCGCCGGATGCTACAGGACACTTTTGCTTCATGAGGAAACAGTTTGAAATCTACGTTCTGAGTTTTAGTGTCCCTTGTATCGTCCTAACCCATTGATGATTAATAAGTAATATATTTTTTATGGTTTTTTGGGAAATACCAGATCCGTGGCTTTGAACAGATGATGAGTGCAACTCTAACATTATTCTTCCTATCTTACGCTTAACTTTCGCCTCAATGACGAAAAGGCGCTACCGGTATGGAGGAACTTTACCACACTGAAAAAATATCATTGGAAAGGATAGCATCCGGGGATCGGAAAGCTTTTAATGAACTGTATACTGCTCACATAGAGGGTGTTTACAACTATATTTACCTGTTTACTAAGTCAAAGGATGAGACAGAAGAAATTCTACAGGGAGTATTTGTAAGTATATGGGAAAGCCGGGAAAAGCTTGAGGCAATCAGATCATTTAAGCATTACTTATCCAGAGCATCGAAAAATAAGCTGATTAATCACATACGGCACATCAAGATCAAAAACAGGGTACTCGCAGAAAGGGGGCAGCGTGTTGGAAGAAAGGAGGGAAAAGTTTCAGTATTTAAAAGCGATCCTTACTGCCGGGCAACCTTACACCAATATCAACCGGGAAAGGCTTGGTAAGGGAATGGTCTTTACAGGAGATGATCTTCAGGAGATGATGCAACAGGCAGGTATGGAAGCTTCGGGGTTCCCCGGTGCCGGACTCTCGTTTATCCGGAGAAAGGATCAGGACGGATACATTTATTTTATCGCCAACCTGCAGGGGCATACCGTGGATCAATGGGTACCGTTGGCAAAGAATATTTCTTCGGCAGTGTTATATGATCCCTATACGGGCGAAACAGGCAAAGGGACAGTAAGGCTGATGGATGAAAAGAATAACCATGGGCAAACGAAGTTGTATGTTCAGTTAAGGCCGGGACGATCCTTGATCATAAAAGCCTATTCACATAAAGAGGTAAACAGCCCGTCATGGCATTATATGGAACCGGCCGGTCTGCCTGAAGCATTAAAAGGGAATTGGAGGGTTTCCTTTGAAAAGGGCATCCCTCTGATCAGCAAGCGCTACAGGATGGATAAATTAAAATCCTGGACGACGCTGAGTGACAGTGCGAAAGTTTTTGCAGGATCTGCTGAATATACGCTGACATTTGATCTTCCGTCAGAGAGCGCAGATGACTGGTTGTTAAGCCTGGGAGGAGTTGATTTCAGCGCCGAAGTCAGCATAAATGGCCAAAGTGCAGGCAATTTATGGGCAGTACCTTTTACAGTACGTATTGGTAAATATTTAAAACCCGGTAAGAATACCTTGAAATAAAAGTCACTAATTTAGCAGCTAACCGTATCGCAGATTATGAAAGGCATTTACTGGAAAAGATTCTATGACGCCAACATCGTGACTATGCAATACAAGCCCTTTAATGCGTCCTCCTGGAAACCTGTGCCTTCCGGGTTGCTGGGCCTCGTTACACTGATGCCATTGAAAGATATAGTGCCATAAATAAGCAGTCACCTGTTCACGGATGGCAATATTTATAATCATACAAAAAACAGAAAGGCCATGCAAAGAAGGAATTTTTTAAGCGCTTCTCTCGTACTTGCAGGTGGAGCATCGCTACCCAGAGTAAATTGGAAAGAAGGATCTCCCGTGATAAGGTTTGGCATCGTATCAGATGTTCACTATGCAAATAAAAAGCCTGCGGGTAACAGGTATTATAAGCAATCCCTGGCTAAATTGACAGAATGCGTTGACACAATGAATAAGGAAGGGGTAGACTTTTTGATTGAACTCGGAGATTTTAAAGACGATAGTAATCCTCCAGACGAAGCGCAAACCTTACAATTCCTGGACACTATAGAGAAAGCACTGCAGCGTTTTAACGGACCTTGTTATCATGTCCTGGGCAATCATGATGAAGATTGCATTTCTAAAGCACAATTCCTTAACAGAGTAACGAACGGCGGTTTTCCCAAAGCCGATAATTTTTATTCTTTTGAAAAAAAAGGGTTCCAAATTATTGTCTTGGATGCAAATTTCAACCCGGACGGCACTCCCTATGACAAGGGTAATTTTGACTGGAAAAAATGCCATATACCGGAAAAACAGTTAAATTGGATGAAAGCACAATTGCAAAACAAATTGCCCGCTGTGATTTTCATTCATGAACGGCTTGACAGTTTCTATTCGCTTCGCAATTTTTGTCCTGATAATGCTGATACGGCCAGGGAAATTTTAGAAGATGCCGGCAACGTAATAGCCGTTTTTCAGGGCCATGACCATAGGGGGGGATTTAATTTAATCAATAACATTGGTTATTACACCTCAAAGGGCGCTATAGAAGGAAGCGGTCCTGAGAATAACAGTTATGCCATCGTGGAAATAAGTATGGACTTTGAAAAGAAATTTGTTACAAAGGTAAAGGGATACAGAAGGGAAAGGTCTGTCACTTTTTGAGTAAGCTTTGTATTGAGATCAGGGTGTACAATGACAGGGCGCGTTTCGTTATAAAATTCCGGATAGGGCAGCAGGGAAGGCGGTGGCCTGCGAAAGGGAGTCGACCACATTTGATTTTGCCGGAGATTATACAGCCTGGTTTTATAACGGGGGCGTCCTAAACTTGAATAGGGGCGAAAAAGCTGATATATTGTTTTTCTGAATAAGTTCAATAGCTAATCTTAAATAAACATGTACGATGACAAGTGAAAAAAGAACGATTTCAAGAAAGGATGCCATAAAGAGATTGGGAGGACTGGCATTGAGTCTTCCGGTAGGCCTACCCCTGATTTCTTCAATAGCAGGGACCTCCGTTGCCTCGGCGTCTCATTCTCCCAACATCATCCCACACCGGAAATCAGATAAACCCAACGTTCTCTGGATTACGGCAGAAGGCGTACCCATCAGCGTCCTGAGAAATTACATCAGCAACCGCTGGGGAGATTTGCGAAGCAACCTGGTGGCAACACCCCATATTAACCGTATTGCCGAAGAGGGCATGCAATTTCAAAATTCTTTCTGTACCAATGCCCTTTGCGCTCCCAGCCGTGCCAGTATATTGACCGGCAAATATTCTCAGTTAAACGGTGTAACGGCCAATATTACCGCCAATCCGAGCGGACATCCTTCCCGTAATGATTTTAACGTAAATCAGCCAACCTTTGCGAAAATCATGCAGCAAAACGGCTATCAGACTGCAACGATCGGCAAATGGCATCTTCAGGATGAAGATTACAAGCCCATTAACCCGACTCAGGTGGGATTTGATAAATTTGCTTTTAAAACCGGTGCCGGCGGCCCTTATTATAATCCCCATGGTTATTTGCAGAACCTCGATACCGGTGGCAGTAAAATGGAGCAAAAAAGCCATCCGGGTTATATCACCGACGTCTTTACCGATATGGCGCTTCAAACGATGAAATCATTTGATCAGCCGTTCTTAATGTTTATGAATTTTTTCGATGATCATCGGCCATTCCAGCCCCCTCATAAATATGCCCACCTCTATGATGGCCGGCGTATTCCCGAACCTACTACTTTTTGGGATGATTATGAGCATCGCTCATCGGCTGCTGAGGCAGCCAGAATGCGTATTGCCTATATGCCCGACTGGAACGCCCCCAAGGATCTTACTTTACGCCAGCGCCAGCAATATAACTATCAGAAATTAATGGAACACTTTCTGGGTACCCTTAAGGCTTTGGATGATAATGTAGGGAAGCTGCTCAATTACCTGGATAAATCGGGACTGGCC
>DASULB010000360.1:0-8060 GCA_036278455.1 Chitinophagaceae bacterium
GATGTGCTTCATTTTTCCTGGTTTTTCCATTAAACCGTAAAACTACATGATTTTACAGGATGCTTCAAGGGTTCCTACAGGAATGGTTCCCAAATCATCCGGAGGCTCACTACCAGCCACACTTTCCCATTTAACATCTACCCTCCCTGAGGACTCCCGGGTATCCGCTGACCTTCGTGGTTCACCTGAACGCTTTGAAAGGTAAAATAGTACCTTTGCCCCCATGGCAGGAAGAGGCAGGAATAAAAAGGTTGTGCTGGAACAGGTAGCAGTAAGCGATTATGCCGCGGAAGGGAAATCCCTTGCGCGGGTGGATGGTAAAGTCATTTTTATCCAGGGAGGGGCCGTGCCCGGTGACATCGTGGATGTCCGTTTGTCCAAGAACAAAAAAGACTGGGCGGAAGGCAAAGCCGTTCACTTCCACCGGTACGCTGAGGACCGCGTAGCGCCGTTTTGTGCGCATTTCGGTATTTGTGGCGGGTGCAAATGGCAAATGTTGCCCTATGAACAGCAATTGCGCTACAAACACCAGCAGGTGGAAGCGGCCCTCCACCACATCGGAAAACTGGATTTACCGCCTTTGGATCCCATCATAGGCGCGGAGCAAACCACCTTTTACCGTAACAAGCTGGAATTTACCTTTAGTAACAGGGCTTATCTCTCCGAAGAAGAAATGCAGACGGAGGGATGGTCTTACCGGGACGCCCTCGGATTTCACCTGCCGGGGTTGTTTGATAAGATACTGGACATCGACACCTGTTACCTGCAGGCCGACCCCAGCAATCTCATCAGAAACACCGTACGGGATTTCGCGCTCCTGGAAGGTTATGATTTTTATGACCACCGGGCCCACAGCGGATGGCTGCGGAACCTCGTGGTCCGTACCTCCACCACCGGTGAGGTGATGGTGAACCTCTGCATCCACCATGAGGACGAAACCCAGCGGCGGGCGCTGCTGGATCATCTTCTGGAACGGGTGCCCGCCATTACGAGCCTGTTCTATACCCTTAATTCCAAGGGCAATGACAGCATCGCGGACCTGGAACCGGTGCTTTACCACGGCAACGACCATATTACCGAAAAGTTGGAACGGTTTTTATTTAAGATAGGGCCCAAGTCCTTTTTTCAGACCAATACGCGCCAGGCGGAGAAATTATACGGCGTGGTACGTAACTTTGCCGGGCTGGGAGGAACAGAGACCGTGTATGATCTTTATTGTGGTGCGGGCAGCATCGGCATTTTCTTGTCACAGGAGGCCGGGAAGATCATTGGTGTGGAACAGGTGGCCGAAGCGGTCCTGCATGCCCTGGAAAACGCCAGGATCAATGGCATCGGTCATGCCTCGTTTTACCAGGGCGATGTGACGGATGTTTGCACCGATGAATTCTTTGCCGCCCATGGCCGTCCGGACATCGTCATCACCGATCCGCCCAGAGCCGGCATGCACGATAAGTTGGTGGCCAAGCTGCTGGAGATGGAAGCGCCGCGGATCGTATATGTAAGTTGCAATCCGGCCACGCAGGCCCGTGACCTGATGAAGTTGTCTGAAAAATACAGCGTGAAAAAGATCCAGCCTGTGGATCTTTTCCCCCATACACACCACATTGAAAATGTGGTGCTGTTGGAAAAAGAGGTAGGGAGCGGGGTGGGCGGAGAGGATTCCGGCACGGAGAAAGGACCACTCGCAGGCACCTAAATTATTCGAACCAGCCCCACACGCGCTTATCCCGCCTGTGAGCATTAAATTAACGGCAACCTAAAAATTATGGCAGAATTCAGACCCGGCGGCTTTAAGACATTACCCACTGTAATAAAGAACCTGATCATTATTTGCGCCCTCGTATTCCTTGCACAGCAAGTGAGCCAGCGCGTTTTCCATTATCCGCTCGAATATTTATTTGCCCTGCATTACTGGCAATCTTCCTGGTTTAAGTCCTTCCAGCTCGTCACCCACATGTTTATGCATGGGGGCTTTTGGCACATCGCCATCAATATGTTCGTGCTGTGGATGTTTGGAAGGGTGCTTGAAAATATATGGGGGCCCAAGCGTTTTCTTACTTTCTATATCATCTGCGGCCTGGGGGCCGCCTTGTGCTTTCTGGCCGTACAGACCATCCAGTTCCACAACCTCCCCGGCAGTGATTCCGTCGGTTTTGCCATGGGCCTGAACCCTGAGCATTTTCTCAGGATGGGCAACCGGCGCATGGCCATGTTCCTGGCCGAACCGGTATTGGGCGCTTCGGGCGCCATTTTCGGGGTGCTGGTCGCCTTCGGGATGATGTTTCCCAACAGCCTGATCTATTTTTACTTTTTCATACCCATTAAAACAAAATGGTTCGTGATAGGGTACATCGTCGTTGAACTGTATTCAGGTATCGCGGAGAACCCCGGTGATCATGTGGCGCATTTCGCTCACCTCGGGGGGGCACTTTTTGGCTTTATTCTGATGAAGATATGGCAAAAGAAAGGGATCGGCACCCGTCAAAATTAAATGACAGATGCAACCGAAGATGTTTTTTTTTGTTATTTTTAAGGTGGGGAACGAAACAATTGATTTATGGGCATTTTAACTGAAAGATCTCGTCCGTTATTTAAGTTTTCGCTGGGTGACAACCACAATATGGTCGTCCGGCTGATCCTGATCAACCTGGTTGTATTCGTAGCCCTGCTTTTTACAAAGGTCGTCTACATGCTCACCGGGCAGCCGAAAGAAATATTCACCACCCAGGTCATTCCCTGGGCGGTGCTTTCCGCTAACCCCGCTACCCTGCTCACCCATCCCTGGACGCTGGTCACCTTCATGTTCGTTCATATTAATTTCTGGCACTTGGTCAGTTCGCTCATCTGGCTGTGGTGGTTCGGGGAATTGCTGCAGGGGCTTTCCGGGTACCGCCATGTGGTTCCCGTCTATTTTTACGGCGGGCTGGCAGGCGCTTTGTTTTTTATGCTGGCCTATGGCTTTGTGCCGGGCATGCACCTGAGCCAGGATGTAGCCAACAGCATTAACATCGGCGCCGCTGCCAGCGTGATCGCCATCATTTTCTGCGTGACCATGATCGCGCCGAATTACCGCGTATTTCCCATGCTGGGTGGCGGAATCCCTATCTATGTGATCACCATCGTCTATATCGGTTTAAGCCTGCTCGGCCAGGGCGGCGGCATTCCCTATGGTTATCTTGCCGCGCAGACCGGCGGGGCGCTGCTGGGGGTTGCCTATGGCCTGCGCCTGAAAAAAGGCTATGACCCCGGAGAAGGACTGAACCGCCTGATCTTCCGCATCGGGCATCTCATGGACCCCGTCGATGACACGCTGAGGCCCATACGCGTAAAGGAGAAAAAATATAAAAAGACCGTCAGAAAAATGGATCCGCCCTATAAGCGCATCGGGCCGGTGGCGGAGAGCAAGGTGGATGACATCCTGGATAAGATCAATCAGTCAGGCTATCATTCGCTGTCTTCCGAAGAAAAGGATATTCTGATGCGTGCCAGCCAGCAAAAAAAGATGGGTGAAGACAGCTGACCGATTTACCCCTATCCTTTTAAGTGAAAAAAGTTATTTAAAGTTATTTAAAGTTATTTAAGCGGACGTTCAAAAAACCGGGATCTATCTTCATGATTTAGTTCTTACTTTAGCCTAACTAACATAAAGAAACGATCCGTGAACCTTTTGCGATTATTGGCTAAAAAGATCCTGCTCCTCCTCAATGTCCTGGCGGTATTGGTATTTCTGGTGGCCTGCCTGGTTCCCTATATCGGACCTGACCGTTTCTGGCCCATCAGCTTTCTCGGACTGGCTTTTCCCTATATCCTGATCGTGGTGGCCGCCTTCTTTGTTTTCTGGCTGATATTCCGCACCAAATACAGTTTTCTTTCCCTGATCGCCCTGATATTAGGCTGGAAATCCATTTCGGTGCTCTTCGCTTTTCATCCTGGCAGCGCGCCGCCGGCAAAGGATCCGGCAGACCAGATGACCGTGATGAGTTACAATGTCCGGTACTTCAAGGATTTTGATTACAGTCCCGCGAAGAACGCCCGGCTGAGGACCAAAATCATGACACTGATCCGGGGGCAGCATCCGGATATCTTATGCCTGCAGGAATTCTACACTTCGGAGAATCCCCATGATGATGATAACAAGGCTTACCTTTCAAAGGAGTTGCACCTGCCCTACCGGTATTTCAGCAGTGACCACAATTTCGAGAACAACCATTCAGGGGTCATCCTGTTCTCACGCTATCCCATCATTCACACCGCGAAGGTGAAGCTGCTGGAGCACAGTACAGAAGAAAGCGCCGTATATGCGGACATCGTCCGTGGCCGCCGGGATACCTTTCGCCTCTTCACCGTCCACCTGCAATCCGTTTACCTGAGCCACAAGGACCTGGCCGGCCTGCAAAAAATGAAAATGCAGGAAGACACCGGTTTTCAGGCTTCAAGGGTCATCCTGGGTAAATTAAGAAAAGCCTTTTTGAAAAGAGAGCACCAGGCACAGAAAGTGGCGGAGGAGATCAGCCAGAGTCCTTATCCGGTAATCCTGTGCGGCGATTTTAACGACACACCCAACTCTTACGCCTACTTTAAGATCCGGGGTGGCATGCAGGACGCTTTTTTAAAGAGAGGCTTTGGTATCGGGCGCACTTATTCGGGTATCGCCCCTACCCTCAGGATCGATTATATCTTTGCCTCCCCGGTCTTCACCATCCATTCCTTTAACCGCATTAAAAGGGTGCTATCCGATCACTACCCCATCGTCGCAGAGTTGAGCCTTAAAAAGAACGGACAGGGTGGATAAGGCAGGGCATATAGACAGAACAGATCATGCCTTATACGTTATTACCGCCGAGAGATGCCCGTCTCCTTGCGGGCGCACTATTTTGTACCCCCGGGCACGATCTCTTTAAGCCGTTCCAATACGTAATATACCGCTGGACAGGTGGTGGAATTCTGGTAAGTCGTATGGGGACGCTTGATGAACTCATGGCTGTCGGTATAAGGATAATGCTTGCAATCACCGGGACGTACCTCGTAAATGCCGCAATAGTTATCCGCGCCTAAAAAAGGACAGGGGCTATTTTGTACCACATAATCTCCGTCTTCATCCAACCGCAGGTAGGTTTCGATAAAGACCGACTCTTTCATCCCCAGGTGCCTGGAGATGCGTTTGATGTCGGGGGTCTTGAAACGGGGGCTGATGGTTTTACAACAGTTGGCGCAATTGAGGCAATCGATGTGCGAAAAAGCCTCCTGGTGCAAGGCGGGCAGGTGCTTTTCCACACCCTTGCCTTTTTTGTGCTGCAATTTCTTTAAGAATTGCCTGTTCTCCTTTTGCTTTTTAAAAGCCTTGTTCTGCCAATCTTCCAAGCGGCCTTCCATCCCGCAAAGGTACCCGAAAATCGCTTTCCTTGACCGAAACGCTAAATCTTCTCAAAGTCCCGTAAATTTGCGCCCAAATCTACTTTTATACATCTTTTAATCCTTATCCCCTATGGATTTGTTTAAGCAACAACGGGAAGAATTTACACACCGCCACCTGGGCCCGGACGCCCGCCAAACCACCCGTATGCTGAAGGAGATCGGCATGGGAAGCCTCGAGGAACTCATGGACCTGACAGTACCTGCAGGCATCAGGCTCTCCGGCTTACCGGGTACCCCCAATCGCCAGGAAGGCATCAGCGAATTTCAGTATCTGCAGGAATTAAAGAACATCGCCGCCAAAAATAAGGTCTTTAAAAATTACATCGGCCAGGGTTATTACGGTACCATTACGCCATCCGTTATCCTGCGCAACGTCTTTGAAAACCCCGGCTGGTATACCCAGTATACCCCCTATCAGGCAGAGATATCACAGGGAAGGCTGGAATGCCTGCTCACCTTTCAGACGATGGTCAGCGACCTGACGGGATTGCCGGTGGCGAACGCCAGCCTGCTGGACGAGGCGACCGCCGCCGCGGAGGCCATGCACCTGCTTTTTGCCTTAAAAAATAAAGGACAGTCCCCCCCCGTGGCGCCCAAATTCTTTGTAGATGAAAAAGTGTTCCCCCAGACCATCGATGTGCTGCGCACCCGCGCCGAGCCTTCGGGGATCGCGCTGGTCCTGGGAGATTATAAGAAAACACGGTTGGATGAAGGGTTTTGCGGCGCGCTGCTTCAGTACCCCAACAGCGACGGTTCCATCGAACCATACGGCACCTTTATTAATGACGCGCATGAGCGGGCGGTCCCCGTGGTAATGGCGACGGACCTGCTGGCCCTTACCCTGCTAAAATCACCGGGTGAACTGGGCGCCGACATCGCGGTCGGTTCCTCCCAGCGTTTTGGCGTGCCCCTTGGTTTTGGCGGTCCGCACGCGGCTTTCTTCGCCACCGGAGATGCTTACAAAAGGCTCCTGCCGGGCCGCATCATCGGCGTCTCCGAAGACGCGCAGGGACACGCCGCACTCCGTATGGCGCTACAAACCAGGGAACAGCATATCCGCCGGGAGAAGGCCACTTCCAACATCTGTACGGCCCAGGCGCTCCTCGCCAACATGGCCGCGCTTTATGCCGTATACCACGGCCCCGAAGGTTTAAGGAATATCGCCAGGAGGGTATCGGTGCTGACAATGGCGCTCGCAAAAGCACTGTCGGAAAAAGGAACTATCCAGCAAAACACCGGCTATTTCGATACCATCAAAATACAAACCGACCAACAGGCCTCCATCCGGCCCCGCGCCGAAAAAGCCGGTCTCAACTTTCATTATTTCCCTGACGGCTCCATCGGGATTTCCCTGGATGAGACCACCGGTCCGGATGACCTGGATGCCATTCTTAGGGCCTTCGACCCCTCCCGCGAACCGGGGGCGGCATCCTCGTTCCTGCAATCTGATACCCTGGAAAACATCCCTTCCTCACTGATGCGCGCCAGCGCCTTTCTGAGGCACCCTGTTTTCAATACCCATCATTCGGAAACCGGTATGATGCGCTATCTGAAGCGGCTCGAAAACAAAGACCTGGCCCTGGACACGGCCATGATCCCGCTGGGATCCTGTACCATGAAACTGAATGCCGCCACCGAACTCATCCCGGTAAGCTGGCCTGAATTCTCCCAGGTCCATCCTTTGGCGCCACCGGATCAAACCCTCGGGTACGCGGCGATCATAGCCGATCTTTCGGATATCCTTTGCGCGCTGACCGGGCTTTCCGCCTGTTCGCTGCAGCCTAATTCAGGCGCCCAGGGTGAATTCACCGGCCTCATGGTGATCCGCGCCTATCATCTGGACCATGGCGATGCGTCGCGCAACGTCGTACTCATCCCTGTTTCCGCCCATGGGACCAACCCTGCCTCCGCAGTGATGGCGGGCATGAAAGTGGTGGTGATCAAATGCGATGAAAAGGGCAATATCGACCTGGAAGACCTCAAAGCGAAAGCCGAAGCCCACCGGGAAACACTGGCAGCCCTGATGGTGACCTATCCTTCGACTTACGGCGTATTTGAAGAAAGCATCCGGGAGATCTGTCAGATCACCCACGATCATGGCGGGCTCGTCTACCTGGACGGCGCCAACATGAACGCCCAGATTGGTTATACGAGCCCGGGGGTCATCGGCGCAGACGTCTGCCACCTCAACCTGCATAAGACCTTTGCCATCCCCCATGGGGGAGGTGGCCCCGGCATGGGGCCCATCTGCGCAAACGACCGGCTGGCGCCCTATCTTCCCGGAAATGTGCTGCTTCCCGGGCAGAGAAGCCCAAAGGCTATCACGGCCGTATCGGCGGCCCCCTATGGCAGCGCCAGCATCCTGCTCATTTCTTATGGCTACGCCCGCCTGCTGGGCATGCAGGGCATGAAAAAGGTGACCCAGTACGCCGTACTGAACGCCAATTATATGAAAACACGTCTGGAAAAACATTACCCCGTTCTGTACAGCGGAAAGAACCTGACCTGCGCCCATGAGTTTATCGTCGATCTCCGCCCTTTTAAAAAATCGGGCATCGAGGCCGAAGATGTGGCCAAGCGGCTGATGGATTATGGCTTCCACGCCCCCACCCTTTCGTTTCCCGTCCCCGGCACGCTGATGATCG
>DASULB010000361.1:0-3953 GCA_036278455.1 Chitinophagaceae bacterium
AGCGGTGCTATTTCGGCCGGTGTTGCGGCACAGATGAGTATATTCATGATGCAAAAGTGGGTATATTCATGCTGCAAAAGTGCTAACTTTGCTCAAATTCCTGAAATAAAATGGTTTATCTCACCCGAAAAGAACACTTCAATGCTGCCCATAAGCTGTATAATCCGGCATGGAGCAAAGAAAAGAATGCCGAAATCTTCGGCAAATGTGCCAATGAGAACTGGCATGGTCACAATTACACCTTATATGTGACCATTAAGGGGGAAGTGAACGCCGAAACCGGTTATCTCTATGACGCCAAGGCGTTGAGCCGGCTGGTTGACGACAAGGTGCTCGAGAAGGTGGATCACCGCAACCTGAACCTGGATGTGGATTTCATGGCGGGAAAGATCTGTTCGACCGAAAACCTGGCGATCGCCATCTGGGAACAACTGGAACCGCACCTGGAAGGCGTACAGCTTCACTGCATCAAGCTCTATGAGACCGAAAGGATATACGTTGAATATTTTGGAAAATAAAAAAAACGGAAATTACCAAGCATGGCATATAATCTGACTGAAACCTTTGACGATAAAGTAACCTCCGGGCTGATGAAGAACTATAAGGAAGCCATCCGGCTGTTAGGGGAGGATCCCCGGCGGGACGGCCTGGAGAAAACGCCCGAGCGGATGGCCAAATCGATGCAGTATCTGACCCAGGGGTACCATATGGATGCACATGCCATCTTAAACGCCGCCAAATTCAAGGAATCCTATAGCGAAATGGTTATTGTGAAGGATATTGAGCTGTATTCCCTGTGTGAACATCACCTGCTCCCGTTCTTTGGTAAGGCGCATATCGCCTATATCCCCAACGGTTATATCACGGGTTTGAGCAAGCTGGCTCGTGTCGTGGAATGTTACGCCCGCCGGTTGCAGGTGCAGGAACGGCTGACTTGCGAGATCCTGGACGCCATTAAGGATACGCTGCATCCCCAGGGTGTGGCGGTGGTGATCGAGGCGCAACATTTGTGCATGATGATGCGGGGCGTGCAAAAGCAGAACTCGGTGACGACGACTTCGGCGTTCCATGGCCAGTTCGAGGACGAACGCACGCGCAGCGAATTTATCCGGCTGATCAGCTCAGACCTGATCCGTTGATGCTCCCCGTCAGGCGAGCCGAAGTCTTCCTATCAAAAAAGCCCCGCATATGCGGGGCTGTGTGTTCAACAAAACAGAAGGGATTTAATGGCTCGTCGCCGTGGAATCCGCTTTCTTTTTCGCCCCTTTCGAATGCTTTTTGTGCATCATGTGGGATTTTTTGCTGGTTTTGTGGTGCTTTTTGTGTGACACCTGTTCGGTTTTCTTGGCAGAATCCTGTTGTTGTACAGGTGCTGCGGCGAAGGATGCAGTTCCCATCAGTGCGACGAGTAAGACTGCCATGAGCAACTTTTTCATCAAGTTTTATGTATTAAGGTTTTACCAAAATTATACCGACGTCCCGGAATTATTTGTTAACGGAAAACGGTGGGTAGTTAATGATTTGTTATTGGTAGCCGGGATTTTTTTACGGGTCCGACGGGTGGTTTTCGTCCGCTCATGCCGGTGACGGGACTTTATTTAACGGGAGGGAACCGGCTAAAAGGAGTTACTTTTGTAAGTGGATCAGCAGGCAGATCAGCCGGATCTTATTTTCCGGTCTGCGCGCACCTGTGAGCCGGTTTTTCCCAAAGCATCACCATGAAACACTATCGCCCTTCTCTTGTTTTAACCCTGGCCCTGGCGGCCATGGCGGCCGGCTGCCTGTTTAGCGCCTGTAAGAAGGGAGAGGGGGCCAAACCGGCAACAAAGGACGATACGACCGCGGTGCTCTCCCCCAGGGACGAGGATTCCCTGAAGTACCTGATGTACCAGATCATGCAGGTGAGTTTTGTCGATGGCGGGCGCAACACCAATAATGACCTGCCGACATATTATTGGTATAACCAGGTGCCCTCCCTGGATCCGGGCAGTGCCGCATACCCTACGGCCGATGACCTGCTGTCCCGAATGAAAAGTTACCCTCGGTGGCAGGGGAAACCGGTGGACCGTTACAGTTTTCTGGACCGTACGGGAAACATCTCCGATCAGATTGAACATGGTGTCGTGGACGGCCTGTCCAGCGGTCTGGGAAGCAAGGGCGATTTCGGGTTGCAGATCAGCTATACCCAGGACGTGCAAACCGGTAAGACACACCTGCTCGTGGTCTACGCCGACAAGAACTCTCCGGCCGGTCTGAAGGGTATTCAGCGGGGCTGGGAGATTACCGCGGTGAACGGCAATAATGATGTTTCCTACGATGGCGCAAAGGGAGCCAATGTCACCCGGGTGGAAACCGCCATTTATCATTCCCGTCAGGTGTCGCTCACTTTCCGCAAACCGGACAATACGTCGGTGACTTACAACCTGGATGCGGGGGGCTACCAGGTGAACCCGATCCTTTTTGACAGCATATACACCAGGGGCGATAAAAAGATCGGGTATTTTGTTTTCTATACCTTTTCCAGTGTGGATGACGACCATGGCAGCACCTTCACCAGGCAGGCGCTGGATCAGGAATTTGATAAGTTAAAAGCCGCAGGCATCAATGATCTGATCGTTGACCTGCGTTACAACGGCGGCGGGGCGGTGACCACCGCCGAATACCTGGACAGCGCCATTGCACCCGCCTCGACGAAAGGGAAAGTGATGTACAGGTACCAGTATAATGATAAGCTTACCAAAAACGAATCCCTTTTAGGACTGGTCCCGGCGGTGAATTTCCCGGGTGGCGGCGGCCTGCAGCTGGATCATGTGTTCTTTATTGTGAGCCGCAATACGGCTTCTGCAAGCGAGCTGACGCTTAATAACCTCAAACCTTATATGGATGTCAAGCTGGTGGGGGATACCACCTACGGCAAACCGGTGGGGTTCATTGACTTTACCATTTCAGATTACGACGCCGCGGGTAAGAAGCAATACCTGGCGGATCTGTATGCCATTAATTTTGCCACCCTGAACGCCGATGGGGTAGGTGGATATTTTGGAGGCATCCCTCCCGATGCGGCGGCGAATGATTACATCAACATACCATGGGGAAACCCCTTTGATGACAACCTCGATAAGATATTCAATTACATCGCTACCGGAAGCTTTGCGAGAAGCCATGAGCGAATGTCCCCGCAGGAGAATCCGCGTATAGGCATTCCCGAAAGCATGCCTTCCCTTCGTTTTAACGGCATGATCGACTATAAGCTAAGTGGTCGTGTGAAGGCGGGATTAAAAAAGATGCACCAGCGGTCCGGACAACCTTGATGACAGCCCAGTAGATAACCTTGCCGCCATCAGCTTATTTTAACGGAAAGCTTAGTTGGACATAGCGGCGTTGCTTATGCTCGCGCCACAAGGGATCTTTCCCCGTAAAAACAGCAATAAAAACAGCCATCCGCCCCTTCACCGTTTGTCTCATCAGTTCTTGCGGAACGCCCATTTCCCCAGTTCCTTCAGGGTCACCTTTTTTCCATACAACAGGATACCGGTGCGGTAGATCCTTCCCGCTATCCAGATAGTAAACAAGATGCCCGCCAGCAATAGGAGGATGGAGAGCGCGAGCTGCCACCAGGGAACGCCAAAAGGAATGCGCGCCATCATCACCAGCGGGGAAGAAAGCGGGAAGATGCTGCAGAAAACCGCCAGCGGGCTGTTGGGTTGCTGTATCGCGTTGAACATCACCAGAAAGGAAAGCACCAGTGGCAGGGTGATGGGCAGTGTGAGCGCCTGGGATTCCGTCATGTCCTGGTCCACCGCCGAACCGACCGCCGCGAACAGGGCGGCATAAAGAAGATAGCCACCCAAAAAATAAAACAAAAAACACAAAATGATCTCGGTAATCGGCAGGATGGCCAGTACGCCCTGGATCTTACTCATGGCTTCCGCTACCTGCGCATTTGCTGCGCC
>DASULB010000362.1:0-2145 GCA_036278455.1 Chitinophagaceae bacterium
GTTAACATTATTACAGCCTATGCCAACCCGGACAAGGCGTGGGAATTCATGGCCTACCAGCCGGGAGACCCGGATGCGATCACTTTTCCGGGTTCTGTCAACTTTTATGAGTCGGCTTTTGTCAACCCCTATACGGGCGTGGTAACCGGTCGGATAAATTACATGCATAATTTTTTTGTCATCGTCAAATACATTCACTGGAGCTTGTATTTAAGTACCAAATATGGTCAGCCGATCACCGGGTGGGCCACCCTCATTTTTGTTATTTCGCTGATTACCGGCTTCATCATGTGGATACCTAAGCGGTGGAACAAAGCGGAGAAGGCTAAGGCCTTTAAAATAAAATGGAAGGCCGCCTGGAAAAGGCTCAATTACGATCTGCATAATGTGCTCGGGTTTTATACCGTATTGATTGCGTTGATACTCGCCTTTACTGGCATGGTTTATTCCTTTTCCTGGTTTACCAAGGCAGTTTATGCCGCCGCCACCCTGGGTGCGGCGGCACCGGTGAGTGTCGCTTACGCTTCGGACACCACCTTATCTCCGAGCGCCGGCCATCCAATGGATAAGGCTTTTGCCGCAACCATTAAGCGGTATCCGAATGCTAACAGGTATGGCGTGAGCGTCCCGGCTTTGAAGGCTGGTCCGTTGGCTGTTACCGCATACAGGCAAAAGGAAGTGTATTACGATGCCAATACGGCGTATTTTGATCAATATTCCGGCGAGGAGCTGGGAAGAGAGTTATATAACGAAAAGAATAACGGTGAGAAATTGATCATGATGAACTATGATATTCATGTAGGGGCCATCGGCGGATTAACCGGGAAGATCATCGCCTTTATCGTCAGCCTGATATGTGGCAGCCTGCCTGTGACGGGCTTTATTATCTGGTGGGGGAGAAGGAAGAAGGCTACCCAGAAGACACTCACTGGGAAAAAACGCGTCCAACGCGTCCGCGTTCCTGTTAGCTGATCGCTATAGCTGGAAGGCCTCAGAGATTCCCGTTTGTTGTTACGTTTTTACGGTTTTCTCCAACCGGTTCCTCAGGATCTTTTACCCAGATTACCTTTTCTTCCAATGAAATCTGCCGTTTTCTTTCCCTGCCCGGCTCGTCTTCATAGCCGAGGTACAGTAATCCCATGATCTTATCCTCCTCTCCGATCCCCAGGTATTTTTTCAGCGCGGGATGATAGGTCATGCCACCTGTACTCCAGATGGAGGCGATGCCCAGCGCTGTAGCGCCCAGCAGGATATTTTGCGCCGCCGCCGCTACGGCCGCCATTTCTTCCAGAGCGGGTATCTTCGCTCCGATGCTGCGTTTCATGACCGTAATGATGAGATGGGATGCCTTGTTGGCTGAGAGTATCAACTTATCATATTTGATGCGGGTTCTTTTGTCCTCATCGGTATCGGACCAGTATAGATCGGCGTGTAAACGGCCGAATTGCTTTAAAGCCTCCCCGCCAAAGATAAAAAACCGCCACGGCTCCGTCTTCCCGTGAGTGGGCGCCCAATCAGCCAGTTCCATCAACTGTTTTACCTGGTGATCGGGGATGATTTGACCATTCATGGCTGCCGCCTTGGTTGTATGGCGGTTTCTGATAATATCAGTGATTTGTTGAAATGAGTTTGTCTGCATAAAGGATATATCTATCTGGGTGCAAAGCTAAGTATTTATGATGTGGGTAGGTTGGATCTGGCTGAGTGTTGATCGTTTGATTAATCGGGAAAATCACAATTTCCATGGTTTCTGATGCTGACGGTGAATCATTTGTTTTACTGGAAAACAGCATTTTTGGTGTACCTTCATGCAGCAAATCAGTGTAATAACACAGCAGCAAATCAGTGTAACAGCACAGCAGCAAATCAGTGTAATTACACATCAGTAGTTAGTGTAATCACGAGCTTTTCTAAATGTGTATATGATATATAAATTTAATCAATAATAATTTATATTATGGCCACCCCAGGAGAAAAATTGGCTGATTCGCTTCATAGGCTCAAAGGGATACAAGATAACGGTATAATCGCTATTAAATCAGACCTCCTTGGCCGTATCCACAAAACCAGGTTATCACAAAAAATGGTTTTATAAAAGAAGTCTGCAAAGGATGGTACATTGCCTGCCCACCAAATGAGACCAAA
>DASULB010000363.1:0-5031 GCA_036278455.1 Chitinophagaceae bacterium
TATCGAAAATCACTTCCACCTGCGGCATGCCACGCGGTGCCGGCGGAATGCCGTCCAGAATAAAGCGACCAAGCGTGCGATTATCCTTCGCCATCTGCCGTTCTCCCTGCAATACATTGATCTCTACACTCGGCTGATTATCGGCCGCGGTGGAAAAGGTCTCTGACTTTTTGGATGGGATCGTTGTATTGGACTCAATGAGCTTGGTAAAAACGCCTCCCATCGTCTCGATACCGAGACTCAGGGGCGTTACATCCAACAACAGCACATCCTTCACATCTCCGGTTAATACCCCGCCCTGGATCGCGGCGCCAATGGCCACTACCTCGTCAGGATTCACTCCCTTATGGGGTTTGCGTCCGAAAAACTTCTCTACTGTTTCCTGTACCTTCGGGATACGGGTAGAACCACCCACCAGGATCACCTCATTGATCTCCGAGGTGCTGTAACCGGCGTCTTTCAATGCCTTACGACAAGGTTCCAGTGTGCGCTCAATCAGCGAATCGCTCAGTTGCTCAAATTTCGCCCGGGTAAGTTTTTTTACCAGATGCTTGGGGACGCCGTCCACTGCGGTGATGTAAGGCAGGTTTATTTCGGTTTCCTGTGAGGAGGATAACTCTATTTTGGCTTTTTCAGCGGCGTCTTTCAAACGCTGCCATGCCATTGGGTCTTTATGAACATCAATGCCTTCATCCTTTTTAAATTCATCTGCCAGCCAGTCCATGATCACTTTATCAAAATCATCACCTCCAAGATGCGTATCCCCGTTGGTTGATTTTACTTCGAATACACCGTCACCCAATTCCAGGATGGAGATATCGAAGGTACCGCCACCAAGATCAAATACCGCTACCTTGCTGTCCATATGTTTTTTGTCCATGCCGTAGGCCAGTGCCGCGGCCGTGGGTTCATTGATGATGCGGCGTACCGTCAAACCGGCAATCTCACCGGCTTCCTTGGTGGCCTGGCGCTGGGCGTCATTGAAATATGCCGGTACGGTGATCACTGCTTCGGTCACCGTCTGGCCCAGAAAATCTTCGGCTGTTTTTTTCATTTTCTGCAGGATCATGGCCGAAACCTCCTGCGGGGTATATTGCCGGCCGTCTATGTCAATACGGACCGTGTTGTTGTCACCTTTTACTACCTTATAGCTCCAATGAGCCGTTTCGTTGGACACTTCGTCATAACGACGCCCCATAAAACGTTTCACTGACATGATCGTGTTAACCGGATTCGTAATGGCCTGACGCTTGGCGGGGGCACCTACCTTGCGTTCGCCGTTTTTCAGAAACGCCACGACGGAAGGTGTCGTGCGGGCCCCTTCATCGTTGGGAATTACCTGTGGTTCCTGGCCTTCCATAACGGCTACGCAGGAGTTGGTCGTACCTAAATCTATACCTATTATTTTGCTCATGATGATAGTTTTTCTCCTTATTTTAGAGGTGTTGTGAGTGGTTTTGATTCTTTTAACTGTGAAAGTCATTCAATCATTATGCCAACCGGCCCCTGTCATGCAATAATGTCAGTTTTGAAGAAGTCCGCTGACCGGCATTTACAAAAATGTTTGCGTGGTATTATTTATCTTTACTTTACATCTTTATCATGAAACCAACCGCGCTTCTCATTACCCAGGGTCAGCTGACGGGCAATTCGGCCAAAACCGCCCACGGCCTTATCCGCAGTTCCGGACGTTTTGAAATCGCGGGGGTGATCGATGGGGAGCGTTATGCCGGGAAAAACGCGCGGGCGCTGATAGGAGAAAGGACGGGCTATGTCCCCATCTATGCCAATCTGGAACAAGCGCTGGAAAACAGTGACCAAAAGATCGATTACGCGATTGTCGGCGTGGCACCCAAAGGCGGCAGACTGCCGAGCGAGATCAAGGTGGTCTTGCGGGAGTGCCTTCAGCAGGGGATCTCCCTGATCAGCGGTTTACACGAGTTTATCGGGGATGCCCCGGACCTTGTTTCCCTGGCCAGGGAAAACGGACAAACCATCACTGACATACGCAGACCGGTTGAAAGAAAGGATCTGCATTTCTGGGATGGAAGTATCTTCAGGGTCAGGGCGACGGTGGTGGCGGTGCTGGGACCAGACACCAACATGGGGAAACGAACGACTGCGAACATGCTCAGGGAAACCTGCAACAGTCACGGGATCCGGGCCGAAATGGTCTTCACCGGCCAGACCGGATGGTTGCAGGACGGGCGGTATGGTTTTGTCCTGGATACCACCCCGAATGATTTTGTATCAGGTGAATTGGCGTACTGGGTCTGTAAATGTGATGAAGAAACGCACCCGGACATTATTTTCCTGGAAGGACAGTCAGGCCTCAGAAACCCAAGCGGTCCCTGTGGCTCCGAGCTGTTATTGTCCGCAGGTGCGAAGCATGTGGTGCTGCTGTTTTCGCCCGCCAGGAGATATTTTGGGGATAATAATCCCACCTGGGGTGAGCTGCCCGCTGTGGAAAGCGAAATCGCCCTGATCCGGCTCTATGGATCGGAGGTCATCGCACTGGCGCTTCACACGAAAGGATGCAGCGAGACGGAGATCAGTGACTACCGGCGGGAGTATACCGAAAGAACCGGATTGCCTGTTTTATTGCCCCTGCAAAACGGCATGGAAGAAATTCTGCCGGTGATCAGCTCACTTATTCGCACGCGCCGACAAGAACTTGCCGGCAGGCAAACGACTTGAATGAGACCGGAGGACTGGTGAAAGGCAAGATCAGCTTGTGCCCGTCATCCGGGGCCTGTACTCCGCAACGGGGGGGATGGATGCATTGCGCTCATCGGCGATCAACAGAACATTCACCAATTTAAAAATACACGTTGTTAAAAAGTATCCATCATGAATACGGGATTTTATATCTCCACCGACAAGTCCAAACTGGATGTAGCCATGATCTGTGATTTTTTAGCGAATAATGCCTATTGGGCCGCCGGCAGAAAACGGGCGACCATAGAAAAATCCATTGCAAACGCCTTCTGTTTTGGTGTCTATGACCGGAAGGACACCCAGGTAGGTTTTGCCAGGGTCATCACCGACTTTGCGGTATTTGCCTGGTTGCTGGACGTATTCATCATAGCGCCCCAAAGAGGCCAGGGACTGGGCAAGCTACTCATAGAAGAGATCGTGGGACATAAAGATTTGCAGGGAGTCAAAAGATGGGGGCTCGGTACCCGGGACGCGCATGGTTTGTATCAAAAGTTTGGCTTTAAACCATTGGCCAGGCCTGAACGCTGGATGGAACGGGTGAACGGCTGAGAAACGCGCAAAAGCCCCTCCGGAAAGCGGCCGGTAGCTTGTCCTGGTTTACACCGCACTTCGTTGGCTTTCCATGCGCAGTCCCCGTTTACAGGTTTTTAAATTTTAACATTGATGAAAATTCTATCCATTGATTTTGAGCTCGTCGATCTTGAACTGACCAGACCCTACCAAATTGCCTATAAAACCATCACGAAGGTTGAAAACGTCATCGCCGCCGTAACACTTGAGAACGGCATCAAAGGTATGGGAGCAGCCAATCCAAGCAGGCAGGTGGTAGGAGATGACGCCGGGGACACCATCAGGGTCCTGCAAAACTGGGATCAGGAACGCCTGTTAAAAAAGGATATCCGTGCTTTCCATGATTGTCTGGGCCAGGTTCATTCCACCCTCCGGGAGCATGCCGGCGCCCGTGCTGCCCTTGATATCGCACTGCATGACGCCTTTACCCGCTGGCTCAACATACCCCTGGCGCAATTCCTGGGTCAAAAGATACCCGCACTGCCTACCTCCATCACGATCGGCATCAAAAATACAGAAGAAACATTTCGGGAGGCGGAGGAGTATATCGGAAGAGGTTTTCGTTTTCTTAAAATAAAACTGGGGAAATCCCTGGACGAAGATGTGGAACGATTGATCATGCTCAGGGAAAAATTCGGTAAAAGCATTCATATCCGTATCGATGCGAACCAGGCTTACAGCCCAAACGAAGTGTTGCGTTTTTATAAAGAAACAAAAGGACTGAACCTTGAGCTGATTGAGCAGCCGCTCTCTGTAAACGATACCGGCAAGCTAAAGCAGCTGCCGCTTAACATCCGCAAACTGATCGCCGCCGATGAATCACTCGTGAGCCCCGAGGATGCCTTTCAACTGGCATCCCATCCACAATCATGCGGCATCTTTAACATCAAACTCATGAAGTGTGGTGGCATACAGCCGGCCGGTGAAATCGCGGCTCTTGCGGGCATCACAGGTATTGACCTGATGTGGGGATGTAATGATGAAAGCATGATCAGTATCGCAGCGGCACTTCACAGCGCTTTATCGTGGGCTCATACCCGTTACCTGGATCTCGACGGCAGCCTTGATCTGGCCAATGATGTTGTAGCAGACGCTTTTACGTTGAAAGAGGGCATCCTGTCTGTAACGGGACGCCCGGGTCTTGGATGGCGCGATAAAGAAACCGGCGCCTTCAGGACAGCGGGTACCTGACAGACAAACCTGAAAGCAGGACATCCGGCACACAAATGCCTTTTATGCTGCGATTAACGATCCATTAACATATTCTTTCATCAACCTTAAAATAATTGTTTCCGTGTAAGAAATTTTTTCGGTGAACCGTCCATCATGAGCAAATCAATTCTAAAATCTTACCGGCGAAACAGAAAACGTTCCTCTTTAAAAAGACCCGTTTATTATCCATACAATTATTATTTTTAGAACCCGTTTAATTTTCAGAACCCGTTTCATGAACTAAGACCTTATGGCGCTCAACATTGTTTTCTTCGCGTTTTTCGTGATCTCCTTCCTCGTTGCTTTATACAAGCTGATCGTTTTAGGGGATGTAAATATTTTCCAAAATATTGTCAACAGCACCTTCGAATATGCTAAAACCGCCGCGGAAATATCGCTGGGCCTGATTGGCATCATGGCACTGTGGCTGGGTGTCATGAAAGTAGGTGAGCGGGGCGGCGTGATCAATGTTTTCGCCAGGATGGTGGGCCCTTTCTTTGGCAAGCTCTTTCCTGAGATACCCAAAAACCA
>DASULB010000364.1:0-8107 GCA_036278455.1 Chitinophagaceae bacterium
ATGCGGTCAAAGTACAGGTCATATACCTTCTTTACCTGCTTCCTGGCATCGGCTTCCAGCTGCGTTTCACTCTCCTTTTTAATGGAAGCCGTATCCACCGCCCGTTTTTGCTGCTTTTGCAGGTCCAGCAGTTTTTCCAGCGTCCTATATTTCAGCATCTTATACCATACCGCCCTGCGGGCCGCCGCGTCGGCCGGGAAAGCCAGTTTGTCGCGGTCCAGCTGTATGCTGTCCTGCCTGTTAAAATCAAAAGGTTTCTCCAGGATGGAGGGATATATCTTTTCGGATTGTTTCAGGCGCACATCGAAAATGGAATCCGCGTCGGTCAGAAAATCCAGCGACTGCTGTCCCTTTATCTCCTCATCAATGGTGGTCTCATATTTTTTCAGGTAATTTATATCCGTCTGGAGGAGGAACTTTTTCTCCCCATCCATATCGTCTATGTACTTATTAAAAACTTCTTTTGAAAAGTTGTCGTCTATCATTTTAGGGTCATAATGCCATTTCTCCAGCACCTGTCCTACCATATTGACGATGAGCTCATCTTTATTGGTGATTTTGCTCTCCTTCTTCAGGGTCTCAAAGGCAAGCACGCCTACAGCACCTGCGATCAATACGGCCGGAATGATGATTTTCAATTTCATATAATTTTATAAATTGAAGCGTAAAACCCACTCGTCACGAAGTGTGGCTGGGATATAAACTTCTCCTGTGAAAAATTAATGCCAGTTTTGGGTGGCGACTACCTTATCCTTACTTAGCTTCAAATAATGACCCTTGTTTTGGTACCTAAACGTTCAATTTTGTTAATTTTAAACAAAAAGGTTCAAAATAAAAACTTCTCAGCCCTAAGGCTGTAGACCCTCATCGACAATGTTATGCTGTGGCTTTCACTAAAAACACTGAGTCTTTAAACTCTGTTTAATCTTTAGCCGTAGCGTCCGGGACTTGAGGAGCATCCCGGAGTACTTATACCATTCACAGGCAACGTAGCCCGACCAAAGACCGGACTGAGTCTGGTCAACCAATTAGATGCCCTCACGGGCAAGCCCACTAATCTTTATTTAGTGGGTGATTGAACAATCAAGCGATAACAAATCCACCACAAAAGTAATCCTAAATCGCCACAGCGGTAAAATCTCTTTTACGAGTGGTTTCAATTTAACAAAAAATTAAGCGTTTTGTGCAACGCATCCCGGGTATGGGTAGGGAACTGCCCGGAATTCCACGGATGCCGGGCCCCGAATACATGATTGGCGTCCTCCACGATATAGAGTTCTGTACAATCTTTGTTCCAATCATTCATTTCATAAGCCGCCCGGACGCAAACGGTCTCGTCGGCACGTCCGTGAACGATGAGAAACGGGATCTTCAGCTTCATCACAGCAGCGGGTATGTAAAGCCTGTCCAGATGGGCCTGGTAATCTTCATACAGGCTGTAATTTAAAGGCATCCGCTGGCCTGTCCGGCTGTTGAGCACCTCGATCTTCCCCTCTTTTGCCCATTTCTCGGCGAGTTTGCCGGTCCATGATTTATCAAAATCATTGACCGCCGCCCAGGTCACCAGTTTCTTTACGCGTTTGTCCTCGGCCGCCTTTAGGATCGCTATGCCTCCACCGCGACTGTGTCCCATCAGGTAAACACGGTTCTCGTCGGGAGCCGCTCCTTTTTCGGAAAACTCTTTTCCCAGCACAAAGTCGATCACCTTGCCCAGATCATCCATCTCTTTGGAAAGGGTGTTGGCGGCAAAGGAGCATAAATCGGTAAACTCTTCTGGGTTACCAGGCGTCGTGCCGTTGTGCGAGAAATTGAACTTTACAAAACAAAAGCCTTTGCAGGCGAACCACCCTGCCAACTGGTTGAAGGTGCCCCAATCCTTAAAGCCTTTGAAGCCATGGGAGAAGATGATCACCGGGTAGGTTCCGGAAACATGCTGCGGGAGATGTACATCCACCAGAATGGGTTTGTCATCTGATCCCTTTATTTCGTAATGACAGTCGGTCATGTAAATTAACCTGCTTTTTATGCTTAATTAATCAAAAGATAAACCGGTATCAGCACTGCATGTTAGTTGAGAAACGGCAAAGTCAAGCATGTTTGATGACGGAAATAAACTTTGAAATTAAGGATACAAGATAGCTCTAACAAATAAAATCCGGCCTTGGTTCTTTATCGTCTGATAACTTCAGGCCAATCGCCTTTGGCTATCCGGTAAAACCATGCTGATAAGATGGTAAATGCAGCTGCAAAAATACGAAAAGCTTCCATTATATGAAGTAAAACCCGCATAACTCAAAGTAATAGATTGATAATCAACTGTTGATATTGGTTTGGTTTAGACAAGAGCAAATATCAAAGGCAAAATGCCCGTGCGTTATTAGATTTCAATCGGTCTTTTAAAAAAAAGATATCACAGGAAGTAACCATCCGATAATTCTTGTGTGGGTAAATTTGTACCGTTGCCTGAGTAAACTGGTGCTATTTTGAAGGTCAGCATCAGCCCTTTCCCGCCTATTCCATATTGCATTGTAAGAGCAAACTTCCTTTGGATAATCTTGCTAGGCCTCCACCTATCTCTTTCAATAAAAATTCAACAGCCACCTGAGACGCCTTCAGGGGGCCCTTCGCCAGTTAAAATGCCAGTTGTATTTGTAGAAACGGCAATAATAGGTTCGCCGAAAGCAACCTGCAGTTTTGCCGGGGTTTCAAGCGTGAAATTTTGATACCCGGAAAGACATTCGGAGATCTCAGCTTCGTTTACATGCATTTTTAAAGCCAGCAACTCTTGCCTGCCATTAAATAATAATTCATCGATACGATCCAGGATATCCATGGAAAATCTCACGGCCTCCCTGATCTGGCGTTTCTGCTATCACCCTTTGAAATCTCTTAAGTTCCTTGTCTTGGTTTTTAAATAAAGGCCCCATCTGAGCATTCAATTTCCCTCATTAGGTGCCACGTCCTCATGGCTTATCTCACAACGTTTCTATATTTTCCATAAAAACTATTCCTGCACTACCGTAAGCAAGCCATCTGTACAGACAATACCAGCACCTTGACATTACAAAGGTAGCCCGTTAAAATCTTACCCTGTAGGACACGGTTTTTTATACTTTTGCCGGAATTCGTGTATATACCGAACAAAAACACCATTTCTTGGAAGATCCATCACGTCTTGAAGGTCCCTATGCTTCCCTCCGTTCCAGAGAATTCATCCATTACCTGGTGATGCGCTTCGGCTTTGTTTTTGCCCTTAACATGCAGTCCACCATCATCGGCTGGAAGATATATGAGCTGACCAAAGACCCGCTTTCCCTGGGACTGATCGGGTTGGCGGAATTGATCCCCGCCTTTACGCTGGCACTGTTTGCCGGCAACATCGTGGACAAAATAGAAAAGCGCGCCACCCTGCTCAAATGCGCAGTCGGTTATTTACTCTGCGGCCTATCCTTTCTGGTCGTTACCAGCCGCTATGCCGGCAGCCACCTCTCCGTACCGGTGGTTGTCTGGATCATGTACGGCACCGCCTTTGCCGGTGGCATCATCCGCGCGTTCAGCAGCCCTTCCACCTTCTCGTTGATGTCCCTGGTCGTCCCCCGGAAGCTCTATGCCAATGCCACTACGTGGAGCAGCGCCTCCTGGCAGACCGGCGCTGTACTCGGACCGCTCAGCGGAGGCTTCCTCTACGCCTGGTTTGGCGCGACGGGCGCCTTCGCTGCCGTCATTTGTTTTCACCTGCTTGCGGGAGGCGCCCTGATCGGCATTGCCCCCAAGCCCGTTTTCTATGATAAGAAGGACCAGCCTGCCCTGCAAAGGCTGGCTGAAGGTCTCCGTTTCGTTTTTAAGACCAAAGAGATCCTGGCTGCTTTATCCCTGGATATGTTCGCGGTGCTCTTCGGAGGCGCCGTCGCCCTATTGCCTGTTTTCGCCGATGAGATACTCAAAGTCGGCGCCGAAGGCCTGGGCGTTCTCCGGGCCGCCCCTGCCATCGGCTCCTGCATCACGCTTGTTTTGCTGGCCTATGTTCCGCTCGAACACAAAGCCGGCATCAAGCTACTGGTCGCGGTCTTCGGTTTTGGTATCACCATTATCATCTTCGGACTCTCCGGGCTGTTCTGGATCTCCTGGACCGCCCTGTTTCTCAGCGGCATGTTCGATGGGGTAAGCGTCGTGATCCGCAATACCATCCTGCAGCTGAAGACACCCGATGACATGCGGGGGCGGGTATCGGCCGTGCATACGATGTTCGTGGGCTCCTCCAATGAGTTCGGGTCCTTTGAGAGCGGCGTCACCGCCAGGTGGATGGGCACGGTGCCGGCCGTTGTCTTTGGTGGCTGTATGACCCTGGCAGTGGTCGTCACTACCTTTCTGGTCTCCCCCGCACTGAGGAAACTTCAGCTAAAGTGACCGGCCATTCCGTTGTTTTTTTGTAACTTAATGCGTCGATACGGCAAAAGAGCATCCGGTTTACCAAAAAAGCTACGTCATGAAAGCTTATGATCAAAAACACATCAAGAACATCGCGCTCATAGGCGCCGCCAAAAGCGGCAAGACCACACTTGCGGAGACCATGCTTTATGAAGCGGGCCTGATTAACCGCCTGGGCTCTACCGAAGAAAAAAATACCGTATCGGATTATCATGAAATCGAGAAGGAAAGGGGCAACTCTGTGTATGCTACACTCCTGCATACGGAATGGCGTGATTTTAAGATCAACATCATCGATACCCCGGGACTGGATGATTTCATCGGGGAGGTGATCAGCGCCATCAGGGTCTGCGATACCGCCGTGGTGGTGCTCAACGCCCATTACGGTGTAGAAGCGGGCACTGAGGTGATCTGGGATTACGTGGACCACTACCGCAAACCCACGATCCTTGCCATTAACCAGCTGGACAGCGATCAGGCCGATTTTACCCGGACGGTGGAGGACGCCCGGAAGCTCTTCGGCTCCGCAGTGACCCTGATGCAATATCCCCTGAATCCCGGGCTCGGGTTTAATGCCATCATCGATTTACTAAAAATGGTGATGTACCGCTTCAGCGCGGACGGCGGTAAACCGGAAAAACTGCCCATCCCCGACGGCGAAAAAGAGACCGCCGCCAGATTGCACAACGAGCTGGTGGAAAAAGCGGCCGAAAACGACGAAGATCTCATGGAGCTTTATTTTGAAAAGGGGACCCTCGATGAGAACGCGATGAGAAAAGGCCTGAAAATCGGGATGATGAATCATGAGGTATTCCCGGTATTCTGCCTGTCCACCAGACACAATATGGGCAGCGGACGCCTGATGGGTTTTATCGACAATGTAGCGCCCTCCCCCACTGAAATGCCACCGGAGCATACCACTGACGGTGGAAAGATATCCTGCTCCACCCAGGGACCGACGCGGCTGTTCGTCTTCAAGACGCTGCTGGAAACGCACCTGGGGCGTTTGTCGTTTTTTAAAGTGCTCTCCGGGGACGTAATACCCGGAGCCGAGCTCATCAATGAAAACGAAAACACCACGGAGCGCATGGGCCAGCTGTTTATTACAGACGGGCAGAACAGAAATCCCGTCAACCGGCTGCGGGCAGGAGATATCGGCTGTACACTAAAACTTAAAAGCACCTGCACGGGCCAGACACTGAACGGAAAAGGCGCGCAGGGAATCGTCGCCCCCCTCACCTATCCCACTCATAAGGTAAGGGCCGCTATCGTGGCCACCAATAAAAGCGATGAGGAAAAATTAAGCGAGGTGCTGCAGGACATCCAGCTGGAAGACCCCACCCTGGAGATTGAATATAACCGGGAACTCAAACAGATGATCCTCCACGGCCAGGGCGATCTGCACATGCTGATCACCAAATGGCGGCTGGAAAACATTTTTAAACTGGCAGTCACCTTTACCAGCGCCAAGATCCCTTACCGTGAAACGATCCGGCAGGCAGCCCTTTCTTATTACCGGCACAAAAAACAGAGCGGCGGGGCCGGGCAGTTCGGAGAGGTCTATATGAAAATAGAGCCTTATTACGCTGACATGCCACCGTTAAAGGAATTTCCGGTGCGCCACTCCCAGGACATCGATCTGCCGTGGGGCGGCAAGCTGATCTTTAACAACTGCATCGTCGGCGGGGCCATCGACGCCCGCTTCCTGCCTTCCATTATGAAAGGAGTAATGGAAAAACTGCAGGAAGGTCCCCTCACGGGCTCCTATGTACGCGATGTACGGGTAAGCATATACGACGGGAAAATGCATCCGGTAGACAGCAATGACATCGCCTTTAAGATAGCAGGCATGATGGCATTCCGCCAGGCCTTCCACGAAGCTTCCCCGCTCCTGCTGGAGCCTATCTATGACATGGAGGTGAGCGTCCCCGGGGAAGTCATGGGGGACGCCATGAGCGAATTGCAGGCACACCGCAGCATCATCATGGGCCTGGAAGCCACCGGTGACCGGCACCTCATTAAAACAAAGACACCCCAGGCCGAACTGGATAACCTGCTCGCCGCCCTGCGAAACATCAGCCAGGGCAAAGCGCGTGTCAACATGGAATTCGCGGATTACGCACCGGTATCAGGCGACATCCAGAAAAAGCTGGCGGATGCCTATCAGAAAGAACAAGGAGAGGTTTCCTGAAAGGGATGATTGCTAAATCGTCTGCATGATCAGATCACTCAGCGGGCAGCGCGTGATGAGTTACGATCGAGTCGAGCTCAGGTTGAACCGATATCTTCGGAACGGCCGCCTCAAATATTTCTTTTCGCTCGTTCCTTGGTAACTTATATAGTTTGGGATATTCCTCTTGAAGGAGGACTATAATCTTAGCCCTCCTTGAATTTAAGGTAAAGTATTCTTTTGCGTGTGTTATACCCGCTTTCTCATACAAAGCTATCACTTCCTCAGCGGTATGGCAGTCTTTTCTGCCCCTTTCCACTATTTCCTCGTTGTAATGCAACAAGTTAAATTTTTTTGTAGCTATCCCTAAATCTATTTGCCTTAAAACACCAGCATAGGATGTTATCAGGCTGTCTTTCCGAAGTTTTCTTATAAAGTTATTTTCAATTTGGACGGAGTCCTGATTGTTGACCTTCGGATTATTACAGTTTAGAGTAAACAATGAAATCACAACAAGCAAGCCTGCAATCGGTAAATGATTACCCTGAATTGTTTTAGTAGAAGGTTTAATCATCTTTATTGATTTTTACGAAAGCTAACTAAAAAAATAAGGAAACTAAAATTTACGCCGTCATGTATCAAAAATACGTAATTTTAAATCTTATAGATGGAAGAAAAACAAATTGTAACGCATCAGCTTTCTTTAACCTGTCTCCGGTCATTTTTACCAATTGGAAATTACCGGCAACACCGCCATCATGTTCGGCGTTTATTTTAGTATGTCTTTTCATATGCTGAACCCGAATTCGGCAGGGCGGCTGGCAGTTTCCAAAAATAGCGGGGACAGAAAAATAGATCATTCCGGAATAGATCGTCCCGGCATGACCCTCCGGGGATCAGATCCTGGGATCAATAACGCACGACGAGTATAAAATCAACCGTCGATGCAGTGTTTGCAGTCTGTCGCACGTCACCTCTTATGACAAAGGCTCGTAACAAATAAGAAAACAGGATCCTGTAAGATACGGAAGATAATACCACAGTCCCAACAGTCAAAATAAAATACGAGCCGATGATGGAGCCTGTATGTGTCGTGGCCCCGGGAAATTTATCTTCTTGCAGATAAAAAGAATGCTGCGTATCAGGGAGAATAAAAACTTCCTGGCCATTTTGCCAAATGGGCAATCCTGGAATTTACTCAACCCTCAAACCAAAGGCACGTCACCGATATAGCCGTTTATTACCTCAATGGCTGTGAAACAGAGCTGGCCTTTCGCGGGAGCCTGGATCATCCACCGTTCTGGAAAGTGGGAAGAGACAGCGTTTCGGGCAATTATTTTCGGTCCGTCCGTGCCGCCAAGCGCCGGAACGGGAAAAGCCGTCCGATCATCTGCATCGACCTGAACGGCAATGACAGCGATACGGTCGTCCCGCAGTTTCCCGGAAGCGGCTACAATTCCCTTAAAAAGTTGATGTACAACGAAAGTCTTTTCCGGGATGGCTACCAGC
>DASULB010000365.1:0-5229 GCA_036278455.1 Chitinophagaceae bacterium
CGGATAAGGACGCGGAAGTATATAAATTCTATATCAATTCCCTGTATGTGGCCATTACCCGGTCCATTAAAAACATTTATTTATTTGAGAAGCAGCTGAACCACCGGATACTGCAACTGCTCGCCTTAAAGGAAAACAACCAACCGCTCCAGGTCAGCGAGGAGAAATCCGATATGAGAGAATGGCTGGCGGAAGCCGATCGCCTGGAGGGCCAGGGAAAATACGAGCAGGCAGAACAGATCCGAGCAAAAATGCATGGCTATGCGTACATCAGTCCCGAACAACTGGAACAGATCAAAACACTCGCCTTAGACCCTGACAAAAAGGAAGCCGAGGTAAAAAAAGAAAGAAAGCAATTGTTCCAGTATGCCAGCAAGCGGTTAATGATCGACTGGATCGAACAATTGGCGGAGCTTGGCTTTCACCGGGCCGTGCTCTTTATGAAAGAGGTGAGGCAGGATCGCAAAGAATACTTAAAAAGCTGCCGGCTGGGTCGCCAGGGAGAAGTAGACCGGGTGATCCGTAAATACGGTGTGGACTTCCCCCTTTCCGGGCAGGGTCCCACCGGTCTGATGATGGCATTGTATCACGGACAAAACGAATTGCCGGGGCATTTTTTGAAACAGAAAGCCGATATCAACAAGAGAACCGGCGAAGGCCTACTCGCTGTTCACTACCTGTTAGAAGGTTTTTTCAAAAATGAATTCCATAAGGACCTTTCCATGGCGGACCTCACTATTTTGTTGAAATACTGGTATGCTGTGCGCCCCTCCTCCCTGACGATACAAACACACTTGCAAAGATTCAGCGTCAGCGGCCATTCCATGCTGTTTTTCCTGCTTATCTGCATGCGTTGCCTCGATGAGGAAGTACCTTCCAAAGTAGCTTTTAAATTTCATGACCCTGCCACACCGGACCGGGACGCAGCGGTATTCAGCATGGATATGATCATGCGCTTTATCATCCATGTGCCGGATGAAGTGTTGCCGCCCTATCGAAAAAAACGATCTTATGTAAATTCTATCCTGGCCATGCATGAAGTCGACAGGGATCATCCCTATAACAAGCAGGCCTTTAAAAGGGTGGACAGGGGTTGCTACAGCCTCAATCCCGTGCTTGCCATCGTGGATCAATAATAGAAAGACTACCCATCATCCGCCGGATAATTACTTATGCTGGCGGAACAACCAGGCCAGCACGGTGGGGTCGCTGTAGGCGCCCAGCCATGAAAAGTGGCCGACGCCCGGATATTCGGTAAATCCCGGATGTCCGCCCGCTTTCAAAAGCGCTGTCATCATCTCTCTCGAATAACGCGGATCCACGGCGGGGTCTTCCGCCCCATGAAAGTCCCAGAGGGGGATATGGGCGATCAGCCCGGCTTTGGAAGGATCACCACCGCCCGCCACCGGGATGGCGGCGGCGAACAGGTTGGGGTAACGCTCAATGGCGTCGTATGTGCCCAGTCCGCCCATGGAAAGACCGGTGATATAGATCCTGGTGGTATCGACGGGTGCGTGGGCCATGAGCTGGTGGATAAGTCCGATGACCAGCTTCATGGCCATTGTAGGTTCAGCGGACAAACGCAGCGGCCCGTCGCCCGAAAAACCGCTGAAATGCGCCCAACTCATGTGCGGTGGGCATTGGGGTGCCACGATAATGGCGGGGTATTCCATCATCATCCGGTCAGTTGCAAAATTCAACACGCCCCATTTTAACTGTGCTTTGTTGTCATTGCCCCTTTCGCCTGAACCGTGCAGAAAAATGACAAGGGGATAAGTACGTAACTTGTCAGCATCCGGATAAAGGATCCGGTAATTCAGGGTATCCCCTGCGGCATCCCTGTATTGGGCGAAACTAAACCGGGACGCCTGCGCTGCGGCATGACTATAAAGGCCCATGCAGGATAAGGTGATTAAAAGCATCCATACGGTGCACTTCCGCGGTTCCTTCCGCAGGGAGGTTCTTTTTATCATTTTCATGGTTTTATATTTCTAAGCAGACCCGGGAGATGATCTGGATCTCACTGGCCTGGGCTTTTCAGCACCGCTCCGGTACCCGGCCTGTCGGCGTAAAGCACTTTGCCATTGTCAAAGGTCACCCCATCGGCCACATCTCCGGCGAGCAGCAGGGGGCCGTCCATATCCACATAATCCAGGTATGGTAAAAGGTGCGCGACGGCCGAAGTACCGACGCTGCTTTCATTCATGCTTCCACTCATCACTTTCATGCCCAGCTGTTTGGCCCGCGCGATCATGCGAAGCGCGGGTGTGATTCCGCCACATTTGGTGAGCTTTATATTGATGCCGTGAAAGAGGTTAACACAGTGAATGACATCGTCTTCGACGATACAGCTTTCATCTGCAATCACCGGCAGGGCCGAATATTTATAGACCCGTTTCATGCCTTCCCGGTCACCGGCAGGCAAGGGTTGCTCTATGAATTCCACGCCCAGTGAAGCCAATTCCCCGGAAAGGTCAATGGTTTGCTGAGGGGTCCAGGCGCAATTGGCATCCACCCGGAACACGGCATCGGTATGATGGCGGAGTTCCCTGATGATCGCCACATCATCGGCGGTACCGAGTTTTATTTTATAAATGGGCCAGGGGAACGCCGTTAATTTCTTCACCATATTTTCGATGGTATCGATGCCAATGGTATAATCCGTCAGGGGGTTATGGGACACATCCAATTCCCAAACCTCAAAAAGTTTCTTTCCCAGTTTTTTGGCATACAGGTCCCAGGCGGCAATATCCAGGGCGCAGAGCGCGAACAAATTGTGGTGCAGGTGGGGAAACAGGTCGGCCCATAACTCTTCGGGCTCCTGGAGCCGGCAGGCGGTAATCTTATCGCCTAATTTATTAATGTCTTCCATCAGACGGGGAACGCTCATGTTGTAATAGCTGTTATCGGCGGTTTCCCCGAGGCCGGACAAGCCATTTTCTTCCAACTTTACCACCAGCAGGGGCTGTGTGGTTTTTGATTTACGGGAAATGGTGAACGGATAACGGAAAGGAAGCTCAAAAGGATACAAGGTATATTTCACGGTGTATATTTCACAGTTGTAAGGTATGTCATCTCAAATTTACAAGTTTTTCTTAAAAAAAGATAACTTTCAAAAACTAATTGCCGTTCCTTCCGGAAGCGCTGATCATATCGGTGATGCATGTGTTGAACAGCGTCTCCTCCATTAACTGCTCAAGGGTGATATGCATCCGGTATTGCCAGTAATGCTGGGCATTGGCGGGGATGTTGATGCGTTCCTCCTGCGGGTGCTTACGACGCAGTTCCGCTGAGATCCCTAAAAAATCCTGCAATTGCACGACCACCCACATGGCGGGGGAATCTAAGTGCTGGTTGATGATCTGGGCAACTAAGTCGGGCTCGCAAAAATAAGGTGCAACGCCACGGTGACCCAGTACCTGGTTATAAAAACGCTGCGTGCGCGCACGGTCTTCTTCCCACCAGCCGCGAAGCGTACTCATGTCATGGGTTCCCGGTGTCGCTACAGAAAGGTAGGGGACTTCCGGCAAATTCGTAAACTCCAGGTCTGCTCTCTTGGGCATGCGCTGGACCTCCAGACCAAGCAGGCCCATGGTCTTCATCGTTTCAGCCACGCCATCCGGTATCATGCCAAGGTCCTCACCGCATACCAGCATATCAGTGGCATGTTTCAACGCCGGTAATTTTCGCATCGCCTCCTGTTGCCAGAACTTTTCCTGCCGATGATAAAAATAATCGTCATGCAATTTATGCAGCTTTTCCTGTACCCCGACGGGCAGTACAAGGAAGGAAGAGGTATGCATCATTCCAAAGCGGGGATGAAAAGAGCGCCCCTGATCGTCCGCGGAGAAAAACAGTACATTGGATACCAGGTCAAAAAGTCCTGGTTTCCAGTGGTCCGGAAGGGCCGTCGACCCGTTTTGGTGAACATCGAACAGGGCCGCCATCTTACGCTGGGTATCATACCGTGGCTTCAGGACATAAGCGCCACCGGTAGTCTCATCGAGAAAAATCTCTTTGACAGCAGGCGCGTCGTTTCCAAAAAGATCATCCAAAACGGACGAGGTAATATAGGGTTTGCAAAAACGGTTTTCCCTGAAGGCTATTCCCAGTGCTTGCAGTTCTTCCAAAGAAAAGGGAAGCGCCGGATTAAAATGCCCCATGATCCCTTCCACCGCCTCGGACGGAATTTGCCATATCCTGAAAAACCCCAGGATGTGATCAAGGCGCAGGACGTCAAAATACAGCGACAGGTGGCGCAAACGGTTTTTCCACCAGCGGAAACCACTCTTTTCCATCCGTCCCCAATGATAAGTGGGGAAACCCCAATTCTGTCCTTTTACAGCGAAAGCGTCAGGCGGCGCCCCCGCCTGCATGGACAGGAAAAAATGCCCGGGGTCCATCCAGGCGTCCACGCTGTGGCGGTAAATACCGATGGGAATATCGCCTTTCAGCGCAATGCCCTTATCATGGGCGTACGCGGAGGCATCCATCAGTTGCAGGTGCAAATGATACTGCACAAAATAATGGATCGCTATCTGGTCAAAGTGCCCGTGAGCGGGTGAGGCAAAGTCGCTGACTTTTTCGGGCGCAAATACGCTATAGGCTCCAAACCGTGCGTAATCAGCCGTGCCATGCTGGTCTCTCAGATAACAAAAAACCGCATAAGGCTCCAGCCAATCCTGCTGTTCGGCGAAAAAATCCTGAAACGCCTTTGCCCGCAAAAAATCATGCTTATGGATTTCATACAAGGCTTCCAGGTATTGCCATTTAAATTTCAATACCGCTTCATAGTCCATGTCGGGTAACAGATTCAGACGCCGCTTTATGTCAGGAAAGCGCTTTTCCAATGGATGGTCTGCGGGCAATGAACCGATTGCCTTCAGGCTGATGTAGACAGGGTTCAACGCAAATGCAGAAATCGCCGCGTATGGATAGGAATCACGCCAGGTACCTGTCGCCGCAGTATCATTCACAGGCAAGAGTTGCAACATCTTCAGCCCGTTCCCCGCGGCCCAGTCCGTCAATAATTTCAGGTCTAAGAACTCCCCCACCCCTACACTTTGCCTGCTCCGCAGGCTGAATACCGGAACGGCCACGCCCGCCCCTCTCCAGCGGCACCCCGGCAGGCGAAGAAAATTATCCGAGACCAGGGTCTGATGATTTCCGGGTCCGGTGATGGAAAGTGTTCTGTTTTCTCCCTCTTCATAAAACAAAAAACGCCCAGCC
>DASULB010000366.1:0-3607 GCA_036278455.1 Chitinophagaceae bacterium
TGAAAAACCGGGAAAAGGCACCTTCACTCATGTTCGTGATGCCTGCCATTTTCGCAAGGGTGATCTTCTCGGCATACTTTTCCCTGATAAAATTGTATACCGTTTCAATACGGGCGCTATTGGAATCATTGGAAAAAAAAGGCTTCTGGTCACAAAGTGTCTTAAACTCCTGGGTTTTTGCGAGGTCATTCAGCAATTGCAGGAAAGTAATGAGTTTTTCGAACGGGGGAAGCCGTAGTAATTCAGCTTGCTTATCCCTGATTTCATTACCGATGTATTTGTCAAACTTAATCCCTTTGTTGGAAAGCATCAGCAACCTGTGTATGTTATCAAATTCAGGGATATGGCGCCAGGAGTTCTCCAGCAGATCTTCTTTCCACTGAATGACCAGCGAAGAGTAAGGATGTTGTTTTTTCGAGGTGCTTTTCCAGCAATGTGGGATATTGGGTGCCAGCAGGGTAAGGTCCCCTTCTTCAAAATGATCAATGCTATTTCCAACATACCTTGTTCCATTGCTTTGGATCACCAGATTGATTTCATACTCGGAGTGAAAATGGATGGTGGCAGCGTCTTCGTTTTGTGTCTTTACAAAGGCACGGAACGAATTCTCGGGCGGTGATAAATGGCAGGTAAAATTTGCTTTCATGACGAGGTTTTGAGTATATAAAAGTAATATAATATTACTAAGAATCAAAATATCTTAATTTGTTAACCATCATTTAATATTTGTCGGGACTCAATGTTTTCTATGGATGTAGCCTTCATGTTAGCCGCCAGATGCTACCAAGCCGGTCGTTCACGCAAATAAGTGAAAGCCAGCCTGTTGGATCGATTAGACTGACGACACTTTATCATGCAGCCATTTGAAAAATAGCCCTGCCGGATCATTTAAGCGGGGAGGCGCTAAAACAAAAAAAGCTACCATTTTATCAAAATTGTGGAGAAATAATCTGTAGAAGCCTATTATTTTTACCTTTTATATTACGGAGCGGGGGCATGGTGTGCATTTTTACCTCATTTGATCAGCAGCAGGGTCTTTTGGCGGGGGAATTGTGGCAAGTATGTTTATCGGGAATGATTTACCGGTTTTCAATTGTTCCTGACAGGAGAAACAGAATCAAATGAAAACGGATCAGTCAAAGTTGATGATCCTCATAAGCCATCGGAGTGCAGGCAGGCATTTCCATATTATCCATGATGGTGACATCCGGTTGATCATAAAATTAAGAGGTATTTGGTGAAAAAGTCAATTGCAAGTCTTATCCTAATTTTGTTCATTCAATGCTGTTGGATCTCTTCCGTCACAGCACAGGAGGTTACCACACCTGCTAATGCACTGCAGCATTATTTACACAATGGGGATAAAACCTTTCATTGGGCGTTAAAGGATTCATTTGAAACAGAAGGCGTTACGGGCTATGATTTGCTGTTAACTTCCCAGCAATGGAGGCAGTATACCTGGCGCCACCAATTGACGATCCTTTCGCCTAAGGAGAATAAATATGACGGTGCTTTGCTTTTTATTACGGGCGGACATAACGAGGATGGAAAACCTCATTGGACCGGGCCGGATAATCAGCTAACCAAACGGCTCGGTGCACTCGCTGCCAAAAACAAGGCGATCGTGGCGATCATCAGACAGGTGCCAAATGAGCCTTTATTTGACAGCCTCGTGGAAGACCAGATCATCTCCTATACACTGCACCAGTTTAAGAAGGACACCGATTATACCTGGCCCCTGCTGTTCCCTATGGTGAAAAGCGCGGTGCGCGCCATGGATGCCGTCCAGGAATTTGCCTCAGGGGCGCTTCGCCATCCTGTAACTCGGTTTGTGGTTTCAGGCGCCTCGAAACGGGGGTGGACCACCTGGCTTACCGGCGCGAGTGATCCCCGCGTAACGGCCATCGGCCCGATGGTGATTGATATTTTAAACATGCCGGTGAACCTGGCCCATCAGATGAAGGCTTACGGGGGCTATAGCGTGGAGATCCAGGACTATGTCAACCTGGGTATTGTTCAGGGAATCCGTTCCAAAAGCGGTAAGGCGCTGGTGACCATGATAGACCCTTATTCTTACCGGGGAAAGCTGACGATGCCCAAGATGTTGTTTATGGGAACCAATGATCCGTATTGGGTGATAGACAATGTTAAGAATTATCTGCCCGCCATCCCCGGCGACAATTTATTGCATTATGTTCCCAATGCCGGGCATGACCTCGGTGACGGAAAGTCTGCTTTTCGCGCACTCAGCGCCTTTTTTGGCATTACCATGGCAAAAGGGAGGTATCCCGTCTGTACCTGGAAAACAAAAGGAAATAAAAAAGGCGTGAGATTAACGGTGGATGCCACGAAGGCTATCCTGACAGATGCGGTGCTTTGGTATGCTGATTCCAGGGATGAAGACTTTCGAAATGATAAATGGTACAGCAAAGATCTCGGAATAAAGAACCGGTCAAGGATCAAGGTAAGCGAGCGCTTCCCTGCTTCAGGGTACCGCGCTTTTTACCTGGACCTGAAATACCGCGATCCCAATGGAGGTGAATATACCGTGAGTACGCGGGCGTTCATGACGGATACCGGTCATATCCTGTAAACAGTAATATGCTGGTACTGCAGGCGCCGCCGGGGCCGGCGGCATCCGGTCTGCTATGATCGTTATTTTATGAACCATAAAAGTGCGTTTTCATGATGAAAGATCCCGTAAACAGGCTATTGTTGTGTATCCTGTCCCTTGCCCTGATGGCCATGGCAGGCTGCTCCGGTGGCAATGGCTGGACGGTAAAGGACCGGCAGTTACAAAGTGGCTGGCAACTGCAATCCTCCGCCGGGGTTACCGCCGGCGATGAACAGGTATCTACGCCGGGCTTTATACCACAGAACTGGTACGCGGCCGAGATTCCTGGCAGTGTCTTGGGATCGCTGGTGGCAGACAGTGTTTATAAGAATATCTTTTTTCATCGCAACCTGGAGAAAATACCAGACAGCCTGTTTAATGTTCCATGGTGGTACCGGAGGGCCTTTGAGCTGACAAACTTTGATTCCGGGCAGGTGTACCGGCTGCGGTTTAACGGGATCAGTTACCGGGCCGATATCTGGTTAAACGGGAAAAAGATTGCAGCCGCCGATACACTGGCAGGAAGTTTCAGGCAATACACGATCAATATTACCCCTTACGTGAAAACCGGTGAGAATGTCCTCGCATTGAAAGTCACCCGGGCGAAAGCGGGTGAGCTGAATATCGGTTTTGTGGATTGGAATCCGGAACCGGCGGATCATAATATGGGCATATGGCGGAGCGTTCATCTGCTGGCTACCGGTCCCGTGTCCATAGAAAAGCCCTTCGTGAAGACCAGGGTGGATACGGCTACGCTGGAACATGCGGACATCAGCCTCAGCCTTATGCTGCATAATTATTCGGATAAAGCCATCAATGGAACGTTGAAGGCCGCCATTGGAAAAGACATCCATCTCTCCAAGGTGGTCGCATTGGAAGCGGGGGAATCAAAAAAAATATCGCTTGATCCGGCTGAATATGCTGCATTAAGCATGGATCATCCAAGATTGTGGTGGACCCGTGCACTGGGGAAGCCTAACCTCTATTCACTCA
>DASULB010000367.1:0-4338 GCA_036278455.1 Chitinophagaceae bacterium
GTATCCTGCACCGGCACTTGTTTCACCGGTTTACTTGTTTTCACAGGTGTCTTCTTTGAGTGGCCTGTGATCTCATTGAGCATTCTGGAAAAAGCGTCGGAAGCGTCGGAATCATCAGGACTTACGGCCGTCTTTTCGGGGGGAACAGCTGCAGGAGAGGACGATTGTTGATCCTTCTCCGGTGTCAGCACGGCTAGTGCCTGGTCGTTTTTACCAGTGTCTGCGCCGTTCCCTGTATCATTCTTTTGCGCCGGAGGCTGGGTGGATGCGGGCGCATCCACGATCCGGTTGCCGGGCGCGGAGGCGACGGCAGCGGCCTTTATGACATTGAAATCCCTCAGGCCCAGTAATTCAAATCCTTTGTTCTGTTTTCTGATGAGAAACCCCTTATCACCGGATCCGTCAAGATTTATCTTAAAAGAGGCTTCCGGCGCCTCGTTTTTTGGAAATCCGATGGTCAGGTCGTATGTCCCTTTTGTCAGTTGCGGTATCACGATATAGCCTTCAGGGGAACTGCTCATCAGGGCGCTTCCTTTTTTGACATAAAAAGGCTGACCGCTTTCATTTTGTATATAAATATAAAACATCTTCCCGGCAGCCTGCCCTTGCGCCAGACAGGTACTGAAAACACCCATGAGACAAAGCGCCATCAAGCCCCCTTGTAATGTTAATCGAAACCTCATTATCTTTCCTTTGATTTATTCAAAAATAACCAGCACCTGGCCCTTTTCCACGGCGGTCTTTTCCTTTACCCGGATCTCCTTTACCAGAGCATCCGCCGGCGCCTTAAATACGTTTTCCATTTTCATGGCTTCCAGCACCAATACCGGATCTCCTTTACCCAACTCCTGCCCTTCGGTCACCAGAATACTGAGTACCATTCCGGGCATGGGCGCCTTGATCTGGTTCACTTTGTGGCTGGCACGTTGATTCAATCCCATCGCCTGCAGTACCTGGTCTATGGGCTCGGTGATCTGCGCCTCAAACTGCCGCCCGTCAATGTTCATGACGAGCGTCTTGGCCTCTTTATTGATCTCCACCAACTCCGCCCTGAAACTCCGGTGATGATACAAAATACTGAAGGAGCCATCGGGTAAGGGCTCACACGACCAGTCCGCCGGTTTGTCATTTAGCAAAAGTTGTTCCTCTTTTTTTTCTACCCGGAACGGCTTTCCCTGGTTTATTTTTATTTCGTACATCCTGAAAATTATAATACAAAAATAACATAAATGACCCGCCTGAATGGCATTTTAAATATTTTCAATAAAATTTGGCTTTTTATTATAACAGATTCTGCTCATTGTCGTCATTAGTTGGCCCTTGTTCAGCAAAATAAGGGGATTGTAAAAAAATGCGCAATCCGGGGCGACATGCGTTTGGGTATTATAGATTTTTTAAGGCATTTGCCTACGCCGTCCCTTACTTTTGCCTTCCTAAAACATTATACATGCCACTGCAAAGACAATACATCCAACTCCCTTTGTTTTTACCCAAGACCTTCCTGATACTATGCATTGCAGCGGTTTTGGTATCCGCTGTCCCCTCGGCCGCTCAAACTACGAACAGTACCGACACGATTCAACAGCGTACCATGCCGATGCTGGAAGTAAGGCCCGGAAAAAGCCATACTCTGGCCGATTACCGCGCCACTGCCACTCGCATCAACGACCTGG
The DNA here is from genome assembly GCA_036278455.1 of Chitinophagaceae bacterium. Taxonomy (GTDB): domain Bacteria; phylum Bacteroidota; class Bacteroidia; order Chitinophagales; family Chitinophagaceae; genus FW021-bin31. The sequence goes on from DASULB010000367.1 coordinate 1,674, forward strand.
TAAGCACCCGGCTGGAAGTGCGCTTTGATTTCTCGAAGTGCTTTCTCAATGGCAGGGAATGGATTACCCTGACCCCGCATTTTTATTCCACTGATTCACTAACGCTCGACGCCAAGGGAATGGCTATTCATGAGGTAGCACTTGTAACGGGAAAAACAAAAAAGCGCCTTCACTACCGGTATGACAGCATGCAATTGCACATCAACCTGGGGAGGGCTTTCAGACGCGGCCAAAAATACACGCTTTACATTGACTATACTTCCCAGCCCAATGAATACGCGGCCAGCAACCCCGGCGGCAGTGCCGCCATTGTTTCGGACAAGGGATTATATTTTATCAATCCGGATGGCAAAGATCCCTATAAACCCACGGAGGTATGGACACAGGGAGAAACCCAGTCCAATTCCGTATGGTTCCCAACGATCGACAGGCCTGACCAGAAAACAATGGAAGAGATTTCCATGACTGTCCCGGATAAATTTACGACCCTTTCCAATGGACTGCTCATTTCCCGGAAGAAAAACCGCGACGGTACACGCACGGATACCTGGAGAATGAAGCACCCCAATTCCCCTTATTTATTCATGATGGCCGCCGGCCCCTTTGTCGTCGTAAAGGATCATTGGAAGAACATACCCGTCAATTATTATGTAGAAAAAAAATATGCTCCTTATGCCAAAGCGATCTTCGGGCATACGCCAGCGATGATCGCATTCTATTCCAAGATCCTGGGCATGCCTTATCAGTGGACCAAATATGACCAGATCGTGGGACGCGACTACGTAAGCGGCGCCATGGAAAACACCACCGCCACCCTGCATGGTGAATTCATGTATCAAACGACCAGGCAGCTGCAGGACGCAGGTTACAGGAATGAATCGGTCATCGCCCACGAGCTATTCCACCACTGGTTTGGCGACCTGGTCACCTGCGAGTCCTGGAGCAATATCACCGTCAATGAATCCTTCGCCGATTTTAGTGAAATGCTGTGGGCCGAACATGAATACGGCAAGGACCTGGCGGACCAGCACAGCTATCAGGCTGCCCAGCAATATTTTGATTATGCCGGTTCGGGAAAAGACCATCCGCTGGTGGATTTTTATTATAAAGACCGGGAAGACGTATTCGATCAGGTAACTTATCAGAAAGGAGGGCGTATCCTGAACATGCTCCGGAACTATGTCGGCGACAGCGCCTTTTTCCACTCTCTGCACTATTATCTGGAACAGCATAAATTTCAGCCTGCCGAAGCACAGGATCTCAGGCTGGCCTTTGAACATGTCACGGGCAGGGACCTGAACTGGTTCTGGAATGAATGGTATTATGGTCAGGGATATCCCAAACTTGATATCAGTTATGATTATAACGATGCATTACACCTGGTGCACGTGATCGTCACCCAGACGCAGCAGGGTCAGGTATTCGAGTTGCCTTTCGCGATAGATGTCTATGCCGCAGGGAAAAAGGAACGTCATCAGGTGATCATGATGAGCAGAACCGATACCTTCAGCTATCATTACCGCAGAAAACCCGATCTCATCAACGTGGATGGTGATAAGGTCTTATTGGCAAAAAGGAATGACCACAAATCCATTCATAATTTTGTTTATCAGTACCACCATGCTGGTTTGTACCTGGACCGCCTGGAAGCCATTGAGGCCTGTGCAAAGGCGCAGGACACCAGCGAAGCCGCCAGGCAACTCCTGGCCGACGCTCTGAATGACCCGTTTTACGGCATCCAAAACGAGGCAATCCAGGCACTGGATATGAAAAACGACCAGGTCGGACAACTGACAGTCCCCATCCTTAAAAAACTTTTACAGCAGGATAAACATTCCGCTGTCCGCGCCGCTGCGCTTTCCGCGCTGACTGATGAAGATCCTGCGGCGCAAAAGGAACTTGTAACAGAGGCCCTTAAAGATTCCTCCCTGCACGTAGAGGCTACGGCGTTGGGCATCCTTGAAAAAATAGATCCGGCCGCCGCCTACCGGCAGGCAAAAGCGTTTGAAAAAGATGCCGAAGCACCGCTGACACAGGTTGTTTGCGCCGTTCTGGCCAAAAAGCAAAACCCGGAGGATTTTGCCTACATCAGGAAAAACTTAGAAGAAAACGGCAGTTTTAGCAAATTTGGCTACCTGCACCCTTTTCTGTATATGCTGAGCCATGCAATTTCAGATACCCAGGTGGTACAAAACGGCCTGGATCAGGTCAAAAGTTTTGCGGAAGGCATCGGGCCCCGTTACGGCGTATATGTGATTGGCATGCTGAGTAATTTCGCAACGGCGAAGCGAAATGCTGCGGACGCGGCTGCTGATGCCAACCTCAAAAGCACGCTGAGCGGACAGGCTGATTATGCCAGGAAGTTGGTTGAGCAACTGCAAGCATCATTAACGCAATAGATTCGTTTTATGCTATTTAATCAGCTAACGTCAAAAAAATAAACACTTTATCATCATATTACGCTACATTTTTATATTTAGCCATAACTATAATTAGAAGTATACTTATGGCTGATTTAGGCATTATATTCGGCCATAGCTATATAAATAAGTATACTTATGGCATAATACAAGTCTATATTTGGCCATAACTGTTATTTTTGGTATATTTATGGCCAAATATAAAGTGAATGAAGCAATTAATCGGTCGAAAAAAAGAGTTAGAT
>DASULB010000368.1:0-11288 GCA_036278455.1 Chitinophagaceae bacterium
GTGGTGATCAGGATGACACCGTTCGAAGCGCGGGAACCATATAATGCCGATGCGGCGGCGCCTTTCAATACCGTAATGGTGGCGATGTCATCGGGATTGATATCGGAGGCGGCGTTGCCAAAATCATATCCATAACCCGTGAGGCTGGTATTATCATAAGGCACACCGTCAATCACGAACAAGGCCTGGTTGCTTTGGGTCAGGGATTTCATCCCGCGCAAAATAACATTGCTCGCCCCTCCCATGGCGTTGCTGGAAGTGATATGCAGCCCCGAGATCTTACCGGAAAGGTTCTGGATCACATTGGTTGTCACCGTTTTATTCACATCACTTCCCGATATCTGTTGGGCGGCGTAAGGGATGGAATTGCGGTTTCTCTGGATACCCAGGGCAGTGACAATGAGTTCATTCAATTGTTGCGTACTGGAATTCATGGTGACATTCAGGGTGGTTCGGGTTCCCGCCTCCACGCTTTGTTCTGTATAGCCGACCCCTCTGAAGATGAGGGTGGCATTATCCGGAACAGTGAGCTCATATGATCCTGTCGCATCCGTGGCGGTACCCGTCTGGGTGCCTTTTACCTGTATGGTAATGCCAGGCAACGGCCTACCATCGGCTCCTGTTACCTTTCCGCTGATATTGTGCTGCTGGGCGTGCGCCAGCGCGCAACTTACTATAAAGATAGCAAGTGTAAATATTACGTTTTTCATGGGAACCCTTATTTAAAGAACTGGAAAATGGAGGACTCCTGCTTCAAGTGGGGGGTCTTCGGTAATTTCGTTTTATAAAAATGTAAACGACGTTTTCTGAAGGTTAAAGCAAAGTTAGAGGCGCGTGAATGTTCTGTTAAATAATACAAACGAATCCGTCAAAGGGTTTACGGCTCAAAAATGAATTTTCCTGGATGATAAGAAATCAAAAATTAGGTTCATCTCAGGCGGGTAATGGCTAACTTTGTGCGATCATTCATAAAAGAATAGTAAGTCCGGTAACCCTTTACCCCTAAGCCTTCATTGATCCATGGCAGGAATCTACCTTCATATCCCTTTTTGCAAACAGGCCTGTTATTATTGCAATTTTCATTTCTCCACGCTGGTGAAAAATCGCAGTGAGATGGTAAATGCACTGTTGGCAGAAATAGACCTGCAACAGGATTTTTTTCATGCCATTCCCGTAGCGGAAAAGGAGGTACCCGTCCACACCATTTATTTTGGCGGCGGCACCCCTTCCCTGCTGGAAGCAAATGATATACAGCGGTTGATCCAAAAAATCCGGGGACACTTTAATGTTTCCGGCGACCCGGAGATCACCCTGGAGGCCAACCCTGACGACATCAGCATGGAAAAGCTGTCCGCCTGGCGCGGGGCCGGTGTCAACAGGCTGAGCATAGGGGTGCAATCTTTTTTTGAGGAAGATTTGAAATGGATGAACCGGGGGCACAACGCCCGGCAGGCACTCAGGTGCATGGAAGATGCCCGAAAAGCGGGTTTTGACAATTTCTCTGCCGATCTGATTTATGGCATCCCCCGCCAGAGCGATGAGCGCTGGAGGGAAAACATCAACAAGATGATCGCACTGGAGGTGCCCCATCTTTCCTGCTATGCGCTCACCGTGGAGGCCCGCACGCCACTGGATAACTTTATCCGCCGCGGAAAATATCCGCCCGTGGATGAAGCGCAGGCCGCCCGCCAATATGAAATGCTGATGGAACTCCTGGCAGAAGCCGGTTATGAGCATTATGAGATCTCCAACTTTGCCAAACCCGGACGCCGGTCCGTGCATAACAGCAATTACTGGCACGGGGCCTCCTACCTGGGGGTTGGCCCCTCGGCACATTCCTACAGGGGAGAAACACGCCAGTGGAATGTGACCAACAATGCCGTGTACGTCAAAAGCATCCTGGAAGGCAGAATACCCTTTGAAAAGGAAACACTTACGCCCGTCATGCAATTAAATGAATACATCATGACTTCCTTTAGAACAAGGGAGGGATGTGACCTTGACTACCTCCAATCGAAATGGGGGCCGGAAGAAAAAAGAAAAATGGAAACCGAAAGCCGGAAATTCAGAGAGCGGAAATGGATGACCCTGAAATCGGGTCATCTGGTGCTCACCTCCCGTGGAAAACTATTTGCCGATGGCATCGCGGCGGAGTTGTTTCGTGAGCGCCCGGCGATGCCCAAAAAATAAAACCGGTATGAATACTATTCATATTGATACCATAACAACGGGCAGTGGTGACCGTACGCTCCGCCACAACCAACCAGTATCAGAAACAGAAAAGGAGAAATACAAAATATATTTCTCCTTTAAAAAGTTAAACCAGCCTTATTTCCGGTTTCACGTTATTGTAAAACCCGCACCTTAATGCTTCTGTAGGAAACCATATTACCATGATCCTGCAGCAGGATATGCCCTTCTTTCCAAAGACCAAAATTTTTCCAGTCCTTATATTTACTGATGGCTATCAGGTGCTTAAAATGTTTGGACCCTTTTTCATAGGCCAGCATTTTATAACCGTTCAGCCAATGTTCCACATGACCGTTGGGATAGACAATGATCCGGCCATGATTCCACTCTCCAATGGGCTTGATAGCCGGTGGTCTTGTCGCCGTTATATCATTTCTGGGGATCAGGTCATACAGGGAAGACAGCGTTCTGTCGCCATTGCGCCCCAATTTCGCATCCGGGTGGTTTTTGTCATCAAGGATCTGATATTCCAGGCCGATGCCTGACATGCCATTCGTATTGTATGATTCTTTTACAAAATATTTTACCCCGCTGTTGGCACCCTTTGTCAGCCTGAATGAAAATTGCAGTTCAAAGGCGCCGTATTCTTTATCGGTAATGATATCACCGCCGGAACCTTCCTGTTTCCCGTTGGACTGGTGAATGGTCAGCACACCGTCTTTCATGGTCCATCCCTTTTGAGGAAAAGTTTTTTTATAAATACCTCTCCAATTAGCGGATGTTTTGCCATCCCACAGCAAACTGTAACCCTGTGTCCGCTCCTGCATCGACAGTGTGTTGGGAATAAGATTGACTACAAAGACATCATTAAAGGGCCTCGGATGCAGGGTGCCTGTTTGAATACGGATATTCCGCCACCGGATCTGCTCTCCTGCCTGTTGCGTATTCTTTCCAATGCTATGCACCTGCAAGGCGATGAATCCTTTATGCGTCATGCTGTCCACCAAGCTTGCGCAGGGAACGCCATTGACCCAGGTACGAATCGTATTGCCAATACACTCCACACGGTAATGATTCCATTGATCGTGCTTAAAGGCATGTTGTGCGGAAGGATTATAGATCAGCGGATAGAGCCAGCCGCGGCGTGCTTCATCATAAATCCCGCCGCTCCAGGCACGGTCAGAAGGATCAATTTCTATCTGGTAACCATGCACCCTTCCGTTATTGTATTCGGGTGTACTTTCGCTGCGTACCTGGATCCCGGAATTCATGTGATCATTTACTTTAAATTCCAGTTCCAGAATAAAATCACCATATTCTTTGTCTGTCACCAGGAAGGAATTCGGGGTGTTGGCCACGGTTGTTCCTACGATTTGTCCGTCTTCAACCGTATATTTTGCATGCCCGTTCAGCTGATGCCAGCCGTCAAGGTTTACCCCGTTAAAAAGATCCGTCCAATGGCCCATGGAACTGTTTTGTGCCAGTGCTGAAAAGGAAAGCGCTAAAAAAAAGACTGTTACACTTAATATTTTTCTTGTTATTTTTCTTGCATTCATACCTGAAAATTATTATTCTTAAAATCTTTTGTTTATAAAAAAGCCGGCATCAGACTTTCGGCTCCCAGCCCGGTTCATATTCCCGTGTCCACATTTTCATCGCATCGGGATCTTTTTCAATTCTGCCATTATCGGGATTTATCTCTAAGGTGCGTCCTGTTTTTTGGGATATATTTCCCAAATGGCACAGCAGCACACTTTTATGCGCTTCGCTCATCGGAGCATGCGGTTTTTCCCTGCCGCGTATAGATTCGGCAAAATTATGAAAATGCTTTACGGTCAAATTTCCCCCACCCACAATATTGCTGGTCGATGTAGCAGTCTTGCCGACTTCCTTTCTTTCCTTAATCACTTTGTTATCCATGTTGTAGGCTACATATCCGCTCCTGTCCACGATCATCTCTCCTTTTGATCCCCGTATAAGCGATCCGCGATCGCGATTGAAAAACGGATACGCATTACAGCTCAGGCCTTCCCAATTGATCAGCTTATTATCATCACCTCCATATTCATAACTGGCTAATTGTGTATCATAGAACTGCCAATCGTCATCACGGAACTGGTAACGTCCTCCGGAAGAAGAGGCCTTCACAGGATATTGTACATCAAGCGCCCACCGGCAAAAATCCACCTCATGAATGGCATTGTTGCCAAGTTCCCCGGTTCCCCAGTTCCAGAACCAATGCCAGTTATACGGAACAATGTTATCCTTATACTGTTTTCTCGGCGCCGGCCCCTGCCAGAGGTCCCAATCCAGCGATGCCGGCACCGGAACCGGGCGGCCTGTACCGATAGTACCTCTTTTATTAGTATACCAGGCCTTCCCGTAATAGGCCCGGCCAATCAAACCGCCCTTGATCAATTCCACCGCTTCGATAGAGGTTTGCGCTGAACGTTGCTGATCACCCATTTGCATCACAAGCTTCGGATACTTCTTCTGGGCTGCTACCAGCCATTCCCCTTCCTGGGGATTATGAGAAAATGGTTTTTCCACATAAACGTGTTTGCCCGCATTTACGCCTAATATGGCCATGGGGGTATGCCAGTGCCCCGGTGTTGCAATGCTGATGGCGTCTATATCTGATTTTTCGACCAGCTCACGCACATCCTTTTCGGTCTTTATGGAGGATCCCGTCAGTTTTTGGGCCTGCCCGGTCCGCTCCTTCAAAATTTTGCTGTCTACATCACACAGATACGCTATGGTGCAGTTAGGGAGCTGGTGAACAGCATCGATATGCGCCTGGCCTCTGCCATGCAGGCCCACAATGCCGAAGCGCACCCTTTCATTGGCCCCGATAATGTTTCCATAGCTTTTAGCACTCATCCCTAAGGTCAGCCCGGCCATCCCTATGCCGGCGGTTTTTAGAAATTCTTTCCTGGAGTACTTGTTGTTTGCTTGTTTTTCTTTCATAACGCTTTGGTATTGATGTGATGAAGACTTCTCCCCTTGCCGGGAAAGCATGGTCATGCTCCTCCTTTCTCCGCATGCAAGATAATGCTTCCGATATTATAATGCAAACGATTTCATAGAAATTCAGAAACTTCTCTTCTTAAAATGTTTCTTTCAGCGATCCCGACTTTTGGGGGTCCGATTCCGGAGCGCCGTCCCGCTTTGATCGCTTCCTGATCAAAGGCAAAAAGCCGCCAGGTCGTGTGCAGCCCCTTTCAAACGAACAGCCGCTTAAATTTATGGAAGACTTCCGCAGGAGGCCGGTGCTGCCAAAGGATGTGATAAATACCTTCGGCGACCGGGGCAGGCGCCTGCATGGATTTATTCAGTTCATGAAGGCATTTGGCGGCGTAATACCCTTCGGCGATCATGTTCATCTCCAACTGGGCCGATTGTACGGAATACCCTTTGCCCACCATCGTACCAAAGGTACGGTTACGGCTGTACTGGGAATAGCAGGTGACCAGCAGGTCCCCCAGATAAGCACTGGCGAACGCGCTGGACCGCGCATCGTCAGGGTGTTTCCCCTGGCTGACGGTCCGGGTAAAGCCGGCCAATTCCGCTGCGCAGTTGCATACGTATACTGCCAGAAAATTATCGCCATAGCCAAGGCCGTGGGCGATGCCCGCACCAATGGCATATACGTTCTTCAGCACGGCGGCGTATTGTGTGCCCCATACATCGTTATTTACAATGGTTTTCAGATAACCGGTGGTAAAGCGGCCCGCGATCACTTCAGTCGTTTCCCGGTCCTGTCCGCTGATGGTGATAAAAGAAAGTTTCTCGGCAGCCACTTCTTCCGCATGGCAGGGGCCGGTGATACAGAAGTATTTTTCCGCGGGCACTCCAAAGTCCTGTTTCAAATAGTCGTTCAGTAAAAGGTTCCGCCCGGGAAGCATGCCCTTGACGCCCGAAACAATGTATTTATCGATAAAGATTTCCCGGGGCAAATCCCGCAGGGCCATTTCCAGGAAAACCGCCGGCATGCAGATGATCACCCATTCCGAACTCCTGGCAACCGCCGCTGCGTCGGAGCAAAAGTCGAGTTTGCGAAGATCAAAGCGAACGGATGTCAGGTAGCGCGGCGGATGCCGGTATTTTTTGAAATGTTCGACATCCCCGGCTTTGGGCATGAGCCAGTGGATCCTGAAATGATTATCGGTCAGGATCTTGGCAATGGCGGTCGCCCAGCTTCCACTGCCGATGAGCCCTACCTGAAAACGGATGTTGGAACGCACGGATCAAAATTTAGACAAAGGTACCCAAAGTTGCAGGATCGCCATCCCGGGTGTCCGGGGCATGTTGTACCTCGCGGAGCTGTCCTGACGCCATTGGCAGCTTGTCCGGCGGCATTCCCAGCGCTATTTCGCCTGGAACAACTGGTCCTTGGGCACCACCTTCACTTTGCTTCCGCTGTGCAGCAGTTGCGATATGGCGGTGTAAGGCGCCGATACCACCTGCTCCCCTTCATTAAGACCGGAGGTGATCTCAATATAATTGTCATCCTGGATAGAAGTCTTCACCGGCACAGCCTTCACAGTGCCGTCCTTCTGCAATACGAAGACCACGACGTCAGGGGCGTTGTTCATATGCGCGTTGCCGGCCGTGGCCGCATCCTTTGAAACGGATGCCGTATCGCTTGCAACGGCGGCTGAATCGCTTGCTGGACCTTTATGGCCTGCTTTCGCGGTGTCCCGCTGTGTCGTCACCGCGGCGATGGGTACCGCCAGCACATGGTGGCTCCGTTCGGTCTGTATGTCGACATTGGCGCTCATGCCCGGACGGAAAGGAAAATGTTCGGGGTGCCTGGGGCGGATCAGATCCTGGTAAGAAGATTTGAGAATGCGGATATGGACGGTATAGTTGGTGATCTGGCTTGCGGACGAACCGGAAGTTGCCGCTGAAGCGCCGGCGCTGGCCAGGTCCTGGCTGGAACTGGCGATCTGGGTCACGATCCCTTTGAATTTACGATCGTTGTAAGCATCCACCTCGATGATGGCGGTATCCCCGATAAATACTTTGGGCACATCGTTCTCTCCCACATCGACCTGCACCTCCATCGTATCCATATCGGCGACCCGCATGATTTCCGTACCGGTCATCTGGGCCGTTCCGACCACGCGTTCCCCCTCCTTTACCGGCAGGTAAGTGACATAACCACTCATGGGCGCACCGATCGTTGTGCGGGTAAGGTTCTCCACCGCCTGCTGGTAGTCGGCCTGGGAAGCCTGCAGGGCGTATTTGCCGCCGTTGATCTGTTGTTCCGCGGCCTTGTAATTTGACAGCGCCTGTTGATAGGCGCTCTCTGCCTGTTCGAATTCCTGTTTGGAGATCACCTTCAGGTTGTATAATTTCTGGTTGCGGTCGAAGGCGGCCTTTTGCTGGTCCAGCGTTGCTTTAAAGGCCCCCAGGGAGGCTTTTGCGTTGGCCAGTTGCGCCTGGGTCTGGTTCACCGCGGCGGCCGACCGCGTCTTAATGGAACTATAGATGTCGGCGTATATCTTGGCGACCACCTGGCCCTTGGTAACGGAATCGCCTTCCCTGACGGGCAGGTCCACGATCTCTCCCGATACATCGGAGCTGATGCTGACCACCACCTCGGGATAGATCTTCCCGCTGGCCGATACGGTCTGAATAATGTCACGGTAGCCGGCCTTGTCGATGGACACTTTGATCCCTTCCTTGCCGCCGATCACGCCGGTCCCCTTTAATATGAACAGGATGATCACGACCAGGACGAGCGCACCGATAATATAGAGTGTCTTTCTTTTCATATCACTAAAGAAATTAAGGCATTAATTTAAGGAATTGAGATGAGGTGATGTTCAGGTTATAAGGTGATGTTCAGGTTTTTATAAAATTCAAGCACTTTCATCTTAAAGATATAATCATAATGCTTCGAGATCAGGTCGGTCTGGGCCTGGAACAGGTTGTTCTGGCTGGTCAGGTATTCCAGTGAGTTGATCAGCCCTACCTGGTAGCGTTGTTCAGCATAATAGAAGGCCGTCTGGGTGGACTTCAAGGTCTTTTGCGCGGCGATGTAATTCTCCAGTGATGCATGCGCGTCGGCATATGCCTGGTAAATATCCTGCTTCAGGGTCAACAGGTCCTGGTCCTGGATCAGTTTCTGGTTTTCCAGGTTGATCTTGGAACGTTGTATCTGGGCGTGTGTCTGCCAGCCATTGAACAGCGGAATATTCAGGCTGATGCCGATGTTTTCGCGCAGGTTATCACCGATTTGCGGGCCCAACGGCGGCTCCTCGTATTTGGGGTTGGTAATCTGCTGGGGCAATGAATTGACCGTATAATCTGCACCTCCCACCGTCACTGTGCCGATGGGAGAAGAAGGTAACGTAACAATGGTTTCCCCCGCAGGCCGGCGGTAGGTACTCGAATAGTTGGTTCCCAGGCCCGCACCAAAGGAAAGGCTGGGATAAAGCGCCCCTTTGGAAGCGTCGACCTGTTTTTCGGCGGACAGGATCTCCAGAGAATCGGCAATCACCTGCGGCTGTTTACTGACGGCTTCCGCATAGATCTCATCCGGGCTCAGGACGGCGATGTTGAGGATGGGTATTTTTGCCAGCTCGGGTTTCTCAGGAACAAAGGAGGTATGAAAATCCAGGTTCAGTAAAGCCTTCATTTGCAAAACGGCGATCGTGACATTGTTCTTATTGGTAATGTAGGTAGCACTGTCGCGTGCCAGCTGCGCTTCCAGGTCCGCCTGATTGCTTTCGGGCAGCGAACCGGCTTTTACCTGCTGAGTGGTATTGTCAAGCTGATGCTGGGTCAGGCCTATTTGCTGCTCGGATACCTTTTGTTGTTCTTCCGACAACAGTATCTGCAGGTAGGCGTTGGCGACATTCAGGGAGATGTCGTTTTCCAGCTTGTCCAATATGGCTTTGGCAGCCTGATCGGCGTATTTGTTTGCCGCGATGGTGTTGCGCTTCTGGAACCAGCTGAACAGTGTCACCCCGGTATTGACGCTCAGCCCGGCAGAGCTAAGCTGACTGCCCACGAACTGGTTGGTCGTGGGATCGATGGAACGGCCGAAATTGTATCCATAATCGGAGCTGGCGTTCAGGGTCGGTAACCGGGAAAGCCTGCTTTGCTGCAGGGTAAGCTCACTCAGGCGTTTCTGCAATACCTGCTGCTTGATCTGGATATTGTGCGTCCGGGCATATGCGATGCAACGCTGGAGACTCCAGACATCCTGTGCCTGCAGACTGGAACCCAGACAAATCATCAGAACCATGAGTGCGGTAAAACGTAGGGGCTTCATATTCGAATAAAATGGTTATTGTTTTTGACCTGTGGGGTGTGGTAAGGGCGCCATTTATGCGGGAGTAGCTTGCCTGACCGGACTGCAAGGTAAGGGTTTTCATAAAAACAACAAGAAAATTGCTCCCTGCGCCCCGGCACGCCGACCGGGGCACGGGACCGGATATATCAACGGGAAATGACTAATTTTGCGCTTTCTTTAAATGTCAGATACATGGAAACGGATTTTCTGGTCATTGGCTCCGGGATCGCGGGCCTCACCTATGCGCTGAAGGTGGCAAAACAATGCCCTGATAAAAGGATCACGGTCATTACCAAAACCACCGAAGAGGAAACCAACACCAAATACGCGCAGGGTGGCGTAGCGGTCGTCAACGACCTGGCCCATGACAGCTTTGACAAACACATTGAAGACACGCTCATCGCCGGTGACGGGCTCTGCGATGAAGACATTGTTGAAATAGTGGTCACCGAAGGCCCCAGACGGGTGCAGGAGATCATTGACTGGGGGGCCGATTTTGACAAGAAACCCGATGGGGATTTCTCCCTGGGGCGGGAAGGCGGCCACTCCGAAAACCGGGTCATCCACCACAAGGACATCACGGGCAAGGAAATTGAAAGGGCGCTGTTAAACGCCGTGCACCACCAGGGGAATATCGATGTGATCACTCATTGTTATGTGGTAGACCTCATCACCCAGCACCACCTTGGCTATCTGGTGACCAAATCCACTACGGACATTGAATGCTACGGCGTCTATGTGTTAAACGAGCATACCAACCATATCGAAAAGATCCTGTCGCGCATCACCTTGCTGGCCACCGGTGGCAACGGGCAGGCTTACCGCACGACGACCAACCCTGTGATTGCCACGGGGGACGGCGTGGCGATGGTCTATCGCGCCAAAGGCCGGATCGAGAACATGGAGTTCATCCAGTTTCATCCCACCGCGCTGTACCTGGCCGGCATACGCGGGCAGGCCTTTCTTATCTCGGAAGCGGTACGCGGCGACGGCGCCATCCTGCGCAACGCGGAAGGCGAGGCTTTTATGGAAAAATACGATGCACGCAAAGACCTCGCGCCGCGTGACATCGTGGCCCGCGCCATCGACAGTGAAATGAAGCGCGCGGGTACGGAACACGTCTTTTTAGATTGTACGGGGATGGACCTGGAGAAGTTCAAACACCACTTCCCCACCATTTATGAAAAATGCAAAGGCATGGGCATCGATATCCATACCGACATGATCCCGGTAGCACCGGCGGCACATTACAGTTGCGGGGGGATCAAAACGGACGAGTGGGGACGAAGTTCCATCCGGCACCTGTACGCTTGCGGGGAATGTGCCTCCACCGGTCTTCACGGGGCCAACCGGCTGGCCTCCAACTCCCTGCTGGAAGCAATGGTATTCGCGCACCGTTGCTATGAAGACAGCTGCAGGGAGATCACACAGTCCGACCCGTTCAAAGAGATCCCTGACTGGAACGCGGAGGGCACCATGGAACCCAGGGAGATGATCCTCATCACCCAAAGTCTGAAGGAATTGCAACAGGTGATGAGCGACTATGTGGGCATCGTGCGCAGCAATGTACGCCTGCAAAGGGCCGCCCGCCGGCTGGACATGCTGCATGAAGAAACCGAGAATCTCTACGCCAAAACGGTCGTTTCACCGCAACTCTGCCAGCTGCGCAACCTGATCACAGTAGGCTATCTCATCGTCAAAGGCGCTTCCTTCCGCAAGGAAAGCCGTGGACTACATTTTAACACCGACTATCCCTTTAAGAGCAAACAGGTACAGAACATCATATTGTAAC
>DASULB010000369.1:0-4423 GCA_036278455.1 Chitinophagaceae bacterium
TCAGCCACAAAGCCAAATAAGATAATCTGCAAACCCGCTAAGAGCAAAATAACACCAAGGATCAATAATGGACGGTTACCAATCTTCTCCCCCAGGATCTTTACGACCAGCAAATAGACATTGATCGCCGCTCCTCCCATAAACAGGATAATGCCCGGAGGTCCAAACAGGTGCATGGGGCGTGGAAAGTATTTTTGGAAGAATACAATAAACAGTAAATCACTCATCACCCGGATGGTACGTCCCAAGCCGTATTTGGACTCGCCATAAATCCTGGGGTGATGCCTGACGACCACCTCGGTCATCCTGGCCCCTTGCATGGCCGCCAATACAGGAATAAAACGATGGAGTTCCCCATACAGCCCCAGGTCCTTGGCGATATCCTGCCGGAATATCTTCAGGGTACAGCCATAATCATGAAGTCTGACCTTGGTCATATACCGGATCAGCATGTTGGCGATGCGACTGGGCACTTTCCGCAAAAAAAAGCCGTCCTGCCGGTGAAGCCGCTGTCCGGCCACCACATCCCAGTTCTCATCCTCCGCCTTTTTTAACAATGCCGGAATATCCTTTGGATCATTCTGCAGGTCCCCATCCAGCGTTACTATGTATTCGCCATCGGCTTCCCGGATCCCGGCGGCCATGGCTGTCGTCTGGCCGTAATTCTTATTGAGTATGATCAGTTTCACCCGATCATCAGCCTGTTCTTTTACAATTTTTGCCGTCCGGTCCCGAGAACCATCATCCACCAGGATCAGTTCATAATCATAACCCCGCATCGCTTCCCGTATGCTTTCCAGTAACAAGGAAACATTCTCTTCTTCATTATATAAGGTAATGACAATGGATAATTTCATAAATGGAAGGATATGGGTCTCAATTGACTTTTATTGATAAGGCGCAACAAAGATCATAAATTTATCGCCAAGGCCACTGCTTTTTCTAAGGAATATGATGAATCCTATACATTGAAGGCTATTATAACCTTGATTCTTACAGGTTCCGGTCCGGTCATCATGGTGTTTTCTCATCCAACTCAGGGTCTGTCGCAGGGGACACTGCTACGGGGAGTTTTTTAACCTATACACCCATGAGGTATGCGTATTAAAGATCTCGCGGTCGGCCCTGATCAATTCCAGGCCATTTATTTTTTCCAATGCTTGATGGTCCCTGGCATCGCTAATGATCAGGGCATCCGGATGGCGCCGTAAAAACCCCTGCAATTGCAGGGTATCCTGCAGTACCGGCACCGGATGACGAATATAGAATACAAAGCCATTGTTAAAGCTCTTGTAAGCCGCTATGGTCCCCTCCTGCTTTAGTAATTTTTGCTGTTTCCGTATGGGTGTTTGGGCATCCAGGATTGGATAGGGATAAGCTAAAAGCACAGCCGTACTCACCATAAAAGCAACTGCAATGAAAGATATACCCCATCTAAATTCCTTCCGGAGAAAAGCAATCAGTGCGGCGAGTGCGCCAAGGGGATACAATAGAAAGAAGTATGTCAGCCACCCGAAATGTTCGAGACCCGGAGTGGACCTGGTCCAGAAATACATTCCCGCGGGAATGGCCATACAAATCACGAGCAAAATCCAAAATGGAATTTTCAAGCCTTTTGGAAACCGCCCGGTTTCCATGATATGCCCCAGAAAAGCGCCGGTCATCAGCGCTACAAATGGATAACAAGGGACGGTGTAATTGATCAGTTTGGTCCGCGAGAGAGCGTAAAAGCCAATGATACATAAGGTAGCCACAATGCAAATCAATAGCAGGTCATTTTCTTTTCTTTGCTTCCACACATATCCCAGGGTATGCACAATAAAGATGGTAAATGGCAGCATGCCTGCCAGAACAAACGCGAAAGTCACGAGAAAAATCCCCCCGTGGCCTCCCATCGAACCGCTGAACCGCTCAACATTGTGTACCAGAAAAAAGCCTTTTGTCCAGGCTCCATTCGTTTTAATATGTACCAGCACGTACCAGGGCGCGCAAAAAAGCAGTGATATTAAGGCACCCCACCAAGGACGAAGCCTGCGAATGGTCTTCCAGTTAAACCGTTTTTTCACTACCAGAAAAAGCCAGATGATCAGTGCGGGCAGCAACAGGCCTACCGGCCCCTTGGCGAGCACTGCTAAACCCAGAAAAACATACATTCCAACGTACCATCGCCATTCCCGTCGTGGCAGTGGTATCTTTGATGATATCCATCCCTCAATAAAGCAATACAACGCAACCGTATCCAATAAAATAAGGTAGGGGTCCGGGGTGGCCAACCGGAACTGGGCAATAAGATGCGGCGACGCCAACAGTATGAGTGCGGACCACCAGGCCGCCTTTTGACCGAGGTATTTGTAACCAATAAGAAAAGTGAATAATACCAGGAGTAACCCGCATATAGCAGAAAAGAAGCGTGCGCTGCCTTCGTTGACACCGCCGATTTTATAGGCAGCCATCATGGCAAAATATTCCAGGGCGGGTTTATCTGTTCTTAACTGTCCGTTGAACATGGGCACGATCCAGTCCTTTCCGGTCAACATCTCCCTGGCGCATTCCGCGTTTCGCGCCTCCGCTACCTGGTATACGCTGACGCTTCCCAACCTTATAAAAAAAAGAATGATGCCAATGGACATCAGCAGCAGGACCTGTTTGCGTTTGTTCATCCGGGAAGATTGGTTGTAAGTGATCATATGCTATCGATCATCATCAATATTCTACGGTCGTCGCATTTTCCTTCCATTGCAAAAAAGCCTCAATACCCTCTGTCAATGTAGTTTGTGGCTTATAATGCAGGAACTTCCCCGCCCGGGCAATATCTGCCCAGGTTTGTTTCACATCACCCGGCTGTTCATCCGTAAAGCGCAAATCAGCTTTTTTGCCCATGGTATCCTCCAGCGCCCGTACAAGGTCCAAGAGACTGACCGGTCGGCCGCTTCCTATGTTAAAGACATTAAATCTTTCTTCGGACCGGAAATCGATCGCCGCCATGATCCCATTTACGATATCACCCACAAATGTATAGTCCCGGGAGGTGGAACCATCACCGTATAAGGTGATCGGCTGACCAAGTTTCATCAGGTTATAAAACTTGTGAACGGCCAGATCCGGCCTTTGACGGGGGCCGTATACGGTAAATAGCCGGAGAGCAACAAACTGGATATCATGCAGATGCGCATATACTGCTCCTATTTGTTCCCCGGCAGTCTTGCTGGCAGCATAAGGGCTGATGGGATGAAGTCCCTCTGCTGATTCTTGCCAGGGCACCCTGGGATGATCGCCATAGACGCTGCTGGAAGAAGAGAAAATAAATTGGGACACCTGCGCATGACGTGCGAATTCAAGCAAATTAATCATCCCTATGACGTTGGTACGGTAATAGCCGGCGGGATCGGAAATACTGGGACGTACCCCTGCTTTGGCCGCCAGATGAATGATTTTACCGATTTGTTCTCCGTGGCAGATATTTTGCCATTCCGGTAAGGACAAAGTCGTCATATCGGCTTCCACGAACCTGAAATGCGGGTTTAACAATAACCTCTCCAGGTTATCCCTTTTAAGCCGTGGGGAGTAAAAATCATCCAGGTTATCTATACAAATGAGCCGGTAGATCCCGGTGTCCAGCAATGCACCTGCCAGATGGCTACCGATAAACCCCGCTCCGCCTGTCAATAAAATGGTTTTCATGTTCAAGATATTATCTGTATCTGTTCGTTCGATATTGATCGTGCAGGTTCTAATGCGGTAATTCTTTCGGAAAACATTGTGCCATTCTAACAAAGATGCTCCACAAAAGGCTTTGTCCCTCCAAAAAAAATTAACCGGATTAATCCTTTGACAGTAACTCATCTTTTCAGGCCAAGTAACTTTCGGATTGTGCAGGCTTGCCTTCCGCTGTAGCAGACGGCAAATAGCATGAGCTTCGGAAAAATTGTAGGTAGTCTTTCCCCTTTCAGGAAAGGCTGTGCAAAAGTAGAAAAAAAATGGGAAAATCAGCGTCAGGATATTTTATCAGCCCGTTTAAATCATTGCCATTCATAGGGTTAGTGTGGCTCGGATGGCGATTGAAAAGAAGGGACATAAGATACCGGGAGAAACCCTTACGCAATATTTCCTTTGATTTTATGCGGATTTATACTTTTCACGACGTACTTTTGCGTTCCCAATGACCTAGCCTACTTTTGGAGAGATGCCAGAGCGGTCGAATGGGACGGTCTCGAAAACCGTTGTACGGGCAACTGTACCGAGGGTTCGAATCCCTCTCTCTCCGCAAAGCGGGAGTCCGCCAGAAAGGCCTAAGGGTTGCTCAACGAAAAGCAGCTCTTTTTCTTTCATTTTCAATATGTTATGTCTAAGGATTGGGTTGACGGAAGGTGTTCTCAAGGATGGGTAAATGATTTTTCTGAAAGATCATTTGAATAACATCTTA
>DASULB010000370.1:0-5007 GCA_036278455.1 Chitinophagaceae bacterium
CCCTAAATTTTAATGGCAATTGTTCTTCGGTCAAAACTGGCTTAGCCGCTATATTGGTCCCTGCAAATAGCTGCTTCCCTGTATATCGATTGTCTGCATATAGCGGTAGGTAGCGTATTGGCCGTCTTCTATTCCGCATATTTCAATAGACAAAACGCAGCTACATTCCCCTCTCTGCATAGTCTCTGGCGCGTCTAATGATGCGGGGCTTTCTGAAAGCTTCCTTTATATATATATAATGGTAAAATTCCCGGTTCTAGACTATACAGAGCAATCTGATATGCCCTGTCAACAAAGGAATTCCGCTTCCACATCTAAGGCGCTTAGCCATGAACATGCAAATATTGGCACATAAGAATTACCGGTCAATACTATAAATAGTGATTTTTTATCCCTATTTTTATGGATATACTACTGCGTAAACAAGGGAAATCTGGATCGATCTGGGGTAAAACATTGATTTATAAGTTTATGAAATCTCAATGTGATACGTTATATATTCATTTTTCGTTGGAGGACGGCCTGCTGACAGCCACCTTTAAGAAAGGACTGAAAATTAACCTGGACATCGCACGGAAAGTGGTGGAAACCCGGCTGAAGTTCACCGACCACAGGGAGATACCGGTGCTGATCCAATCTGAAGGACAGGTTACGATGAATAAGGAGGCCCGGGACTTCCTGGCATCACCCAAAGGCACAGAAGGACTGGTTGCAGTGGCGATGGTGCTGAAGGACGCTTTTGACTGGGCGGTAGGCAGTTTTTTTGTGCATCTTAGTAAACCGGCGATGCCCAGCCGGGTGTTTACCCGCCATGATTCCGCAATCAGATGGTTAAGTGATATTGTAAATTGAGGACATTAAAAAACTTATTACCGTGAATCCGCGTTTCAAACAGATAATAAATGTATTAAGCGCCTATGCGAGAGGTAATTTTACGTCCAGCCTCAAGATAAGCGGGCGCTATGATGAATTGGACGCCATCGCAGAAAGCATCAATATGGTCGGCCAGGAACTGAAATCGGTCACCATCTCCAGGAACTATTTCAACAATATTTTTCATTCCGTCTCCGACATGATCTTTGTACTGGATAAATCGGGGAAAATCATCGATACAAATAGGAAGGTCTACGATCAACTGGGCTACCAAAGGACGTTTTTGTTGAATAAACCGTTCGATGCATTGTTTGAACCCAGGAAAAACGCTCCGTCGAAAGCTATATTAAGAAGCCTCAAACAACGCCTAGGGAAAATACTCAAAGACTACTCTTTCAAAACGGTCACCGGAGCGCTGCTACCCGTCAGGATAAGCGCCTCTTATCTAATGGATGATAACGAGAAAAAAACCGGCATATTGCTCATTGCCGAAGACCGGACATCCGAGATTCAAAACGAGACCCGTGTCATCAGGGCTATCATCGATACTCAGGAAGAAGAAAGGCATCGGCTGGCACAAGATCTTCATGACAGCCTCGGCCAGGAACTTATCGGGGTAAAATTTGTAATATCCTCCGTCAGTGAAAACTGCAGGAATAGTAGTGAAAAAAGGCTCCTGAAGCAATCGGATGACGCACTGGATCAGATTATTAGTGATATGCGTACTATCTGCTTCAACCTACTTCCCAAAGCGCTTGAAGACTCCGGTCTCCTCACAGCAGTCAAAGAACTCTGTCTCCAGACAGAACGAACCAAAAAAATAACATTTAAAATAAAAGCCGATGCTTCATTTCCAGAACTGCCCAAACCGGTGGCAATTGATCTGTACCGGGTAATCCAGGAATTTGTCACTAATGCCATCCGGCATGGCCAGAGCTCAAACATCAACATGTGTTTCAAAAATCAAAACGACCAAATCTCCATATGTCTGGAAGATAACGGCAGCGGGTTCCCGTCCGCAAGGGTTGCCAAAGGGATGGGATTACAGAATATTGAGTCTCGTATCAAGTCTCATAAAGGAGAGCTGATGCTTGACAGCAGCCATGGTAAAGGAACACGCTTTCAGATAATGCTTCCTGTAGCAAACTAACTATTTGCCTATGAAAAATTCCCCGGACATACCTTTTTTATATACACTGGTCGTTGACGATCATTGGATGGTGAGGAACGGGCTGAGACATTTGCTGAAAACTCAGAAGGGAAGATATCATTTCAAGATATCGGACGCTGAAAATGGCACACAGGCTCTTGAAAAAGTTTCTAAAAAAGATTTTGACTTCGTACTGTTGGACTACCAGCTGCCTGACATGGATGGAGCCGTTGTGGCTGAACAGATCCACGCGATAAATCCATGCACCAAAATCCTGGCGCTTTCCATTTATAACGAATTCTCCAACGTAGAGAAAATAATGGCGGCCGGAGCGCATGGCTATATTTTAAAAAATATCGGGGCCAATGAACTATTAGCCGCTATCCAGGTCGTACTGAAGGGCCAATCTTATTTTTCCAATGAAGTATATGCTAAGTTACATGAGGCAAGGCGAATAAATTGGCAAAATGTCACCTTGAGCAGCCGTGAGCTGGAAGTATTGCAATTGCTTGCTCAAGGTAAAACAAGCAGCCAGATAGCAACGCAATTATCGCTGGGAAAAAGTACGATAGATTCGCACCGTAGTCATTTGCGGGCCAAATTTAACGTTCGGAATACGGTCAGCCTATTGAAGGCAGCCTCTGACAGAGGACTACTGCCCTGAATGTTGGGCATAGATATTTTCTTCTTACATCAAGATGCTTAATTCGTTCCCGAAAAGTTAGAGGACGGATGCCCGCAAAAACAATACTTTCCTGAACAGATTGACTCTTCTTGAGGTTCTGGATTTCGTTGCTACATTTTGTTCAGTAAAGGCGTATGAAATCACCGGCTGAATTTCATCCTTTCAGAGAGACCACAAACTGTGACCACCTGTTTTCACCTTTGGGGTAGGGATAGATTGTATAAGACGAAATGCTGTTCTGTACCGGCTACATCGGTTAGTTAAGATTCGCCATCAGCCGATTGAGTTTTAAGTTGACTACAGTCTGTAGCCAACTAGCTTCATTCCGCTTTTGGCCTGTTGTTAATGCATTCCCGTATTTTATGGGTTTAACGCTAGCTGTTAAGACTACCACAATATCTACAATGGACATATACCAATTTTCAGTTTACTAGTCCCAGAGGGTTCCGGCCTTTTTTGTTAGCTGTCCTAATGCATCATAACAATATCTATTTTTCAAATAACCCTTCGTCTCTACAAGATGTCTTCCTGATTGAGCCATATAGTAACCAATGTGGGTATCACAATTCGAATCAAATAATTTACTACCGGATTCCGGCGGAGCCGTCTGCTGGCATCAATGGACCCTATTGTATAAATTCACTGCGGAAAGACAGATCAACGCGGATAAACTAATAACGCCTTGCTCCGTAAACATTTAAGGCAACGTCCTCCTCACTCCGTTACCGCCTGAGGTCTGTCCAGATTGGACCGTCAAAAGGTCCTATCCTTCTTTTGGGAGTCGAGATACAAATACACCATAATATCTATTAGAATTCTATTTGATGCCTAATATGGAAATCAAAAAGAAATTAGGCCATTACTTCCGGCATTTCATCCCAGGTTTTGCCTTCTAGGATTCTACCTGTTTTCTTTTTATTGGTTCCCCCCCACTGTTTAAAGAAAAAAGCTACACCTGCCTGCTGGCATTGATCTTTGATTCGCATCACCCATTCTGGATTCATGTTCCTTGGCCTCCTTCCACTTTCTCCACCAACAATTACCCAATCAATTTTCTGCAAATTCATATTTGGTAACGGGTTCTATTGCCTTCGCATTTGTGTTATTAACCAGGAAAGATAATTATATTTATATTTTTGATATTACTAAATTTACACCCTCGCGTTTGTGAATGAATCATTTGTTAAGAGGTCTATTTTGCAGTTGGACTATACCTTAATACTGTCTCATTACTGAATAAAAGATCGACCGCCCATTGCCTTAATAATTTTGCCCGTTCTATCAGCACCGACACTTCTCCGGGAGTCACCTTTTGTGGTAACCTGTCGGGAGATCCCTTCGCCCGGGTCATCAGTGTATATAAGCGATGTTCTTCACGTGTCGCGGTTGAAAAAACGTTTGGAAGCCTCAAAAAACCTTGCAAGAAACCAATAATCCTTTCCATGTCACCGGTATTGAAGTCATAATCCGCAGCGGCCTTCGCCGCCGCCTTCAAAGCATACTCCATGGCATATTGCAGTTGCTCCAGCGCGTCATAAGAGGCTTTTTTACTCAAATAACCTTCCGCCTTAACCAGATGCCTTTCTGACTGAGCCATATAGGTCTTATAGCCCATATGGGTATCGGGATGCATGTCAATAAATCTGTTTCCGGAATCCGGTGGCGCCGGTTGCCGAAATTGATGGACCCTGTCGTATAACTTCACAGCGGAACGGAGGATCCATGTAAAAAAGAAATTACCGGATATTAACTGGTCTTCTATGAATCCCCATCGATGTATAATAATATGGGTATGGGCGATCGGACGGATATCATGCTCCACCCTCATGCTTGAATTCACCTCGTCCGGCAAAAACTGATCATCCGCGATTACCAGTAGATCATAACTAGTGGTCCACTCCTCCTTCTTCTTGTTACGGGAAAAGTAATTTCTATTGATCTGATGGGTCACATGGCTGCCATAATAGTAAATGGCAAGCGGTGACAGCTCATCTAGGATTTTATTTGCTATCCGGCGCAAATCATTTTGCTCTCTGCCGCTTAAATGACTGTTGGACCCGTGTTTCTCCATGGCATTTCGTTTGGTGTATGCGTGCTTCAATCCTTGTCATTTTAATGGCCTGAGATCCATTAGGTCAGCAGCTTATTGTGCCGTTCTATATCCCGCTCATTGGCCCTATGACAATCTGAAAGTTCGGCGACCAACGTTTTAAGCTCTTTTTTTGTACGGCTATGTTGCATCTGAAAGAGCAATTCATCCATTACCTGGTTTCTCTTTTCTACTTGTTGCATCAGCACG
>DASULB010000371.1:0-13210 GCA_036278455.1 Chitinophagaceae bacterium
GATGCGGCGTTGCGTGAAAAACTGGGGAAAGCGGCAAGGGCCCATGTAGTGAAAAACTTTGATTACCGGATCATCGCCAAACGTTTTGTAAGTATCATTAGTGAGAAATTCGGCATAGATTAATCATCACGCATGGAAAAAAATAACGACATCGAAAAGGCGGAGCAGGCGGCCCTCAAGGTATTGCTGCATAATGTACACGGACCTTATAACGGACTACCCCGTACCGCCGGATGGGGCTATCCCGAACCTTATACCAGGGACCTCATGATATCGCTTTTGGGAATTGCCGTCTCGGAGAACGAGATCCTCACCGAAAGTCTCTGCAGGGTCCTGGAGACCCTTGCAAAAAATCAATCGCCGCACGGGCATATCCCTTCCCTTGTCCACGCCAGGGAAGACAGGGGGGCCAGCGATACCACCCCTTTATTCTTACTGGCGACCGGCATCTTCCGGAAAATAAGCGGCAGCCCGCACTTCCTTGAAGATGCCGTACAAAAGGCTTTGACCTGGATGACCTATCAAAGTCCTTCGGATCGCATCCTGGTGGCTCAGCAGCCTACCAGCGATTGGCGGGATGAACAATGGGTACTCGGTTACGGGCTTTACGTCAATACACTTGTATATTGCTTTTTGAGGCTCTTTAGAAAAAAAGAACGCGCCAGCCGGCTTCGCGGGGAAATGGAACGGTTTATCATCACAAAAGAGGTTCAGGAAGCACAGGAAGGTCTCAAGGTCAAATATAAACCCTATTATGCCTTGTGGTCTTATAAGGTCCTGAGCAGTGAACGATTTGATCTGCTGGGCAACAGCCTTGCCATTCTTTCGGGCATCGCCAGCCCGTCCAGGGCTACACGCATGATCGAATGGATAGAGGAGCAATGTGAGCAGATGAAAAAGAACGGAGATTTGAAGATCGACCTGCCCCCAAATTTCTTTCCTTATACCCTGCCAACCGATGCTGACTGGCGGCCGCGGAACGCACAATTCAATCAACCGGGGAACTATCACAACGGCGGCATATGGCCTTTTATCTGCGCCTTCTATATCGCCTCGCTGGTGGCTGGAAAAAAGATAAAACTCGCGCGGCAAAAACTCGCCGCGCTTACTTCGCTGATAAAACAATCCAGGGGCCAGCCACTTGATTATGGCTTTAATGAATGGCATAAGGCCCAGACCGGAAAACCGATGGGCCAGAACTGGCAAACCTGGTCCGCTGCCATGTACCTGTACGCAGCAAAGTGTGTAAAGGAGGAAAGGACCCCTTATTTTGATGAGATACGGAATACCGGCTGACCGGAGTTTACCACCTTGCTTACACCACGAGGCAATTTCGCTTTTCCAGGGTATTTAGAAAGTCTACCATTCTGTGGAAGACCTCTCCAAAATGAGGCTCTCTTTTCCAGTCGATGACATCATGCAATTCTTTATTCAAAGGACTCCAACGTTCAGGTTCGCCATCCATGCTGATAATGACGCTGGGCGTTTGCATAGCATCCGCTATATGGGATACACCGGTGCAGTTTGAGATAAGCGCATAGGCATTCTTTATTAACAAGGCCACCGCGCCCAGGCTGGTTTTACCTGTCAGGTCATAAGCCTGGTGCTTCATGTATTTACATACTTCCCTGGAAAGGTGGGTTTCCTCCCGGGTACCGGTGATCACCGCCGCCAGCCCTCTGGCGGCAAAATAATCCGCTATGGCGGCAAAATATTTTGGCGGCCACTGGCGCAAAGGACTGCGGGATCCCGGATGGATACATAGATAGCCCCGTTCGGAGAAAGGCATTTCCAACGCCATGAAATCGGCATGATCACGTTCCGTGAGCGGGAACTCAAGATAATCACCCTGCGTTGGTATGCCCAGGGAATCCATCAGCTTCAGATGACGGTGAATTTCAGGGATGTGTTCAGGATAGGGAATAAAACACTCAGAAGGGAAATCCCGGCCTTTCGGGCTGTAAAATCCCGCGGTATCGCCCGCACCGAACATTTGCACCAGCATGTTTACGAATGTTCCGTTGCCATGCATTTGAAGGACCACATCAAAGTCTTCCTTTCGCATATTCTCCAGAAAGTCAAGCAACGCCTTTTCATTGGGAACCTGTTCGGGCAACCCGGGATAACCCGGGAAGGAAATAAACCGGTCAACGTACCCCTGGAACCTGTCTACAAAACGGCGCGCCCAGGATAGTCCCACCAATGAGATCTCTGCTTCAGGATACGCATGACGCAGAGCTCTTAATGCAGGTACCGCACACAACAAATCTCCCAAGTACAGCGCCCGCAATACGGCAATTTTTTTGATTTTGGCTGTAGGCAGTTTCATAAGAAAAAGATTTTAAATTTAACGGAACCAAAAAGCCTCCAAAAAACAGAAAGGAAAGGAATGCAAAGCGACGTGATGATCATTTCAAGGATGTGATTTCCGGCATGGGAATTACCTGACAATCTTTTTAAAATGAACCAACCGGACAAAATTGCCCATGAAAGCAGCGCCAGGGTCGCAAGAAGGGGATAGCGCATTAACAGCAGGGATGCGATAAAAACAAGGAAGGATACAACAGTGGCGTAATAATGCCAGGGAGGGCGCCGCTGTATTTTAGCCCGGTACAGGCGTGGATGCTTCTTGTAAAGCAGGGCGTTATACATACTCTTTCGCTGTTCTTTCAGGCTCACCCCCCAACCGGAAGGCCGCACCGGATGAATAATACAGGCTTTCTCAATATATTCTACAGGAATCTGGTGGGCGAGCAGATTAAATTCCAGGTCACTGTCTTCCCGCCACGCGATTGAAAATCTCTCATCAAACCCGTTCACCTTTTCCAGGGCGTGCCGGGTACAAAAGCAATTGGCCGTAACGAATTCTGCTGTTTCCAGGTTGGCTACATTGCGTTGATAATCTGTGGGTCTTAATGGCCTGGGGACGATAATTTTTCCGGTGAAAGCGACCTCGTCCTGCTCATGGTAGGAATCCCAGATCGCCTTTAACCAATAGATATTGGGGATGCAATCATCATCTGTAAAGGCGATTAATTTACCGCGGGCATGCTGCCAACCTCTGTTGCGTGCGGCGGCAGGGCCTTTTTTAAAGGGAAGATGATCATAACGGATGGCAGGCAGGTCATTACAGGCCAGCCGGCTTTTAGCCACGACCCTGGCGGCCTCTTTGTCCGGGCCGTCCGATACCACAATGATCTCAAAATCAGTTTTTGGGAAAACCTGTATGATCAGTATATCGAGGCATTTCTGCAACAAAGCTGCCCGGTTAAAGGTAGGGATCACGATGGATATCTTGATAGCCATATTATTTTTCCAATAGAAATGAATTAATTACAAGGGCGTCGAAGGGCGAACTCCAGAAACATTCCACTGCGTCACGGGGTGTACAAACGATGGGCTCGCCCCGTGTATTAAAAGAAGTATTCACCAGTATCGGCACACCCGTTATTTCTTTAAAGGCCTTTAGCAGATCATAATAAAGGGAATTTTGATCCCGGTTCACCGTCTGAATGCGCGCGGTTCCATCCACATGACACACCGCGGGTATCTTCTTTTTCTTAGAGGGCTTGATGTCATATACGAACAGCATGAATGGCGAGGAAGATGCTTTGTTGAACCATGCAGGTGCATCCTCTTCCAAAACGGCGGGCGCCACGGGCCTGAAATCTTCGCGATCCTTTATTTCATTTAATTTTGCCTGCATATCAGGGCGAATGGGGGAAGCGAGTATGGAGCGGTTCCCTAAAGCACGCGGTCCGAACTCCATCCTTCCCTGATACCATCCGATCACCTTATCCTGCGCAAGCAACTCCGCTGTCTCCCGGGCGACATTTTCAAGTCGCCTGTAAGGCACTTTTGTCCATTGCAAATACGCCTCGACCTCGTCATCGGAATACTCCGGCCCCCAATAGACATGATCCATGCAGAAAGGCCGGCTCCTGCTTTTTCTCTGCTGCGCATCCACCCAGAAGGCCGCACCCAAAGCGGTACCCGCGTCCCCGGCGGCCGGCTGGACCCAGATATGCTTAAATTCGCTTTTATCCCGGATAGCCGCATTCAATACGCAGTTCAATGCTACACCGCCCGACAGGCATAAATTAGATTGCCCGGTTTCATGGTGCAACCAACTGGATAACTGCAACACCGTCTCTTCCAGCACCTGTTGCAGGGACCGGGCGATATCATAATGACGCTGCAAAAGCGCGGCGCCCCGCTGCCTGGGAGGGCCAAACCGGTTGACCAATTGGTATTCGTCGATCTTGTAACGTCCGTCCTTTTTCAGGTGGATCATTGACCTGAATTCCTTCACATAAACAGGTTTGCCGAAAGAGGCAAGGGCCATCACCTTATACTCATCTGAGGAACGAAGAAAACCCAGGTATTCAGTTACGCTCTCATAGAGCAGACCAAGGGAATGCGGCATATCAACCTGGCAGAGCCGG
Source organism: Chitinophagaceae bacterium (assembly GCA_036278455.1). Lineage (GTDB taxonomy): Bacteria > Bacteroidota > Bacteroidia > Chitinophagales > Chitinophagaceae > FW021-bin31. The sequence continues at coordinate 4,446 of DASULB010000371.1, forward strand.
ATTAATTCATTGCCATCCCCGATATGGTAGGAGGTAGTGGCTTTTTCCCCTCTCCCATCAAGTGTTAATACGGCCGCCTGCTGGTAAGGGGATGCGTGAAAAGAGCTGGCGGCATGACAGATATGATGTTCCACAAAATGCCATCTCGGACCACGGGATTTGCCATTTTGGAAATACTGTTGGAACAGGTGAGGATAACCGCTTTTCAATTGCCTGGGAGCATTGACGATGGAAGCCAGGAAAAGAGGATCCCAGACCGACATCCATTCCTCACTCTTGGGAGATGCGCTTGGCTCCAGCGGCAAAGAGATGGAATGCTTGTACCGTTCATGGTTGAGTAGCAACCAGGGATCAAAGGAATAAGCCACATGATCCACGTCACTGATATGAATGTTCTGTTCACGTAGGCAATAATGGATGGCATGGAAAGGAAGTTCATAGGTGGAAAAGGGTACAGGACGTTTTCCATGTTTAATATGGGTAAATCGCTCTTCTTCCGCCGCGGCTACCAGTTGACCGTCTTTAACCAGACTGGCCGCGGAATCGTGAAAAGCCGCGTTTATTCCTAAAGTGTACATGTTATACCCCGCTTTTTTGCAAACCGATTATCCTGGTTCGTTTTTTTCTGTATATCGGCGAATTCGCCGCATTGTATGGAAATAAAAACTTTATGCTATCCGGGATCTGATGCTTCACCGGATGATCGTCACCACGGTCATCAACGACTAAGGAAATACGTGTTTTATTTGTAAGCATCATGACAAGATAAAATCGCTACATCGTGCTATTGCATTTTAATCCTTCAATTATTAAACCAACTGCTTAATTGTATAAGGCATTCCATAAGCGTTTCATGTGATGTGGAGAAATGGGGATGTTTTTCTGCATCCGTTCCCCAAAACAGGATTCAGAAGTAATTGAGCGGTGTGCAGCGCTTCACTGGCATAAGCCAAGAAGACACTTCTGATTTTGGCATTATATTTTACTTCTAACCAAATAGGTATGCGTATTGAATGGCTAGCGATTAAAGTTTTTATTTATGGCTGCACCGGATTCATCATATGATTCAAACATGAAGAAAATGAAAGTCAGGCCACTGGACGGCCTTTCCCTGGAAGGAATGAGAAGCGGGGCGGAAAAAGCAGCGATGGCATTCACAGGGCCTTGCGGAGATTTCCGGGCAAAAGAGTATGGTAATAAATTTGAATTAAAGAAATAAACATCACTCTAACACTTAAAATCAATTATTATGTCAGCCGACAAATCACAGACGATCACCGACCATCAGCAGATACGCCGTTGGGTCGAAGAAAGAGATGGGAAGCCCGCACAGGTAAAAGGCACAGGAAATAAAAGTGGGACTGGCTTATTAAGGATCGACTTTCCCGGCGGTGCAGAAGATAGGCTGGAGGAAATATCCTGGGATGATTTTTTTGAAAAGTTTGAAAACGAAGGACTGGCCTTTGTATGTCAGGATGAAAAAAAAGACGGGGAAAAGAGCTATTTCAACAAGCTGGTGAACAGGTGAGGGTTGAAGACAACACTTTTCCTAAGCAGACCAGTATGTAAATTCCGGCAGCCGGGAAAACGATTGGCCGCCACCTGATATTAACCATTGAAAACCAATTCATGGCATTCCTTCAAAATCCCCCGGACAGGCTTGATATCTTCACCTGGCATATCCATGGAAGCTATCTATATTATCTTTCACAGGGTAACTATAACCTTTACATTCCGACGGACCAGGAAAAATCCATCGGCTATGGAGGAAGAGGAGATGTCTTCCCCTTCGGAGAAAATGTTATCGAGATACCGGCACATGAAGTGAAGATGCATTCCTTTGATTGCATCCTTTTCCAGTCCGAAAAAAATTATCTCCTGGATCAGTATGAAATTTTTAGCCAACAGCAAAGGGAACAGATACCTATGATCTACCTGGAACATGACCCTCCCAGAAAACATCCCACTGACACGAGGCACATTATGGAAGACCCTTCCATTCTGCTGGTGCATGTGACGCAGTTTAACAAGCTTATGTGGGACAATGGGGGCGATCAGGTTACCGTGGTGGAACATGGTATCACGGTACCGGACGTGCACTATAGCGGCGATTTAAATAAGGGCGCCGTGGTAGTGAACAACCTGCCGAAAAGAGGAAGGAGATTGGGCGCCGACATTTTTCTAAGCGTCCGTGACGAGATTCCGCTCGATCTGATCGGGATGGATTCAGCAGCATATGGCGGCCTCGGAGAGATTCCCTTGCCCGAATTACCCGCTTTGCTATGCCGTTACCGTTTTTTCTTTAATCCTATCCGGTATACGAGTATGGGACTGGCCGTTTGTGAAGCGATGATGCTGGATATGCCCGTAGTCGGTCTGGCCACTACTGAAATGGTGACGGTTATTAAGGACGGCGTATCGGGGTTTATTGATACCAACATCTTTAGACTTATTGAAAAAATGAAACAATTGCTGGAGGACCCCAGTTTGGCCATTTCACTGGGAAAGGCCGGAGGCAATACAGCTCGTGAGCGGTTCAACATCAAGCGGTTCACCGAAGACTGGTCAAAAGTATTTCACCGGGCAATTGCGTCGAATCCGGTTATTAAACAAGGGTACAACTATAACTAAGGGTTGGGATTAAGGAAAAACAATTATCATGAAAAAGAGGATTGCTTTTATCAGTGAACATGCCTCACCCCTGGCGATGTTGGGAGGTGTAGACAGCGGCGGACAAAATGTATATGTCGGAGAACTGGCCAAACAAATGGCGAAGCTGGGTTTCCAGGTAGATATTTTTACCCGGAGGGATCATAAAAAGTTGCCGGAAGTGATCTTCTGGATGCCCGGTATCAGGGTAATCCATGTCAAGGCGGGTCCGGCAGAGGTGATACCCAAGGAGCATTTATTAGCCCATATGAAACAATTCTCGGAGCAGATGATGCAATTTATCAGACAGGAAAACATCTCTTATGCACTCATCCACGCTAATTTTTTCATGTCCGCGATGGTCGCCGAGGATTTAAAAGAAGCCATGGGCATTCCTTTTGTGGTGACTTTTCACGCGCTCGGTTATGTGCGTAAGATCCATCAACGGGAAATGGATAAATTTCCGGTAGAAAGGCTGGCCATTGAAGAGCGCATCGTCAAAAAAGCGGACCATCTTATCGCTGAATGTCCACAGGATAAGGAAGACCTGATCAGTTATTACGCCGCCGCACCCGATAAAATATCCATTATCCCCTGCGGTTTTAATCCACAGGAATTCTATCCCATTGACAAGCAGCTGGCGCGCATGGTCCTTGACCTGGACCCGCATGAGCACATCTTACTGCAATTAGGAAGGATGGTTCCCCGAAAAGGGGTGGATAACGTGATCAGGGGCTTGGGAATGCTGAAGCGAAAAGGGATCCATGCGAGGCTCATCATCGTCGGCGGGGAATCGGAAGTACCCGATCCCGTCGGGGACCCCGAAACAGCCCGGTTGAAACAAATTGCCAGGGAAGAAAAGGTCTCCTCATTGGTAATTTTGGCAGGCAGAAAGAAACGGGAAATGCTCAAGTATTATTATGCCGCCGCCGATATTTTCATTACCACACCCTGGTATGAGCCATTCGGCATCACGCCATTGGAAGCCATGGCATGCGGCATTCCCGTGATCGGATCGGATGTCGGCGGAATCAAATACAGTGTCCAGGACGGCAAGACAGGACTGCTGGTCCCGCCGAAAGACCCAGGCACCCTCTCCGAAAAGATTGAAGAAATCCTCTGCAATCCCAAGCTTGCAGAAAAGATGAAAAGAAGGTCCCTAAAACGGGTAAATAGTCTGTTTACCTGGAATAAGGTATCCCTTCTGATGAACCGTTTATATGAAGAGGTCCTGTCGCCTTATTATTCCACCTCTGAAAATAAAATGCAGACGTTGACCCTCATAGAGACCGCCTTCGAGAAAACAGTGGAAGCGCTTATAAGCTCCAAGCAACTATTAGCCATTCCAATATTCAATGCTGCCTCCCTGATCTGCAACTGCCTTTATAACCATAAAAACATTTTAATCCTCGGGAACGGAAGAAGCGCGACCCAAAGCAGGATCTTCGCCAACGATCTCATCAAGCAATTATCGCAGTTCAACACTTATGACTATCAGGATGATCGCCGGGGGGGCCAAGGTCCTTTGATGTCTACTTCCGACATTGCCCATTACGAAAATAATTTCGCTGAAAGGATCAAAAGTTCGGGGAAGCAGGGTGATCTGCTGCTTTGTTTAAGTTCGGGAACTGATTTTAGTGACATGGTCAATGCCATGAAACTGGCGTGCAAGCGGCAAATGGTCTGCATCGCCATTATGGGTGAAAACGTCGAATGGGCGGCAAAGTATGCGGAAATCAGCCTTCACATCCCATCATTCAATGAACGGCATATCCAGGAAATACATATGCACATACTCAATACGCTTTGTGAATTGATAGAAATAAATTTCTCCGCCAAAAACAACGAAGAAAATATCAACAGACTGATGGCCCCTAAAACAAACGAAACAGACTTACGTGACGCAAGACTGGCCATTTAAAATCCGTTGAGTTCACTTATTTAGTTCACTTTTAATCAATAAAATGGAAAAGATAAAAGGAAAGGTAATCTTAATCACCGGCGGAGCTCAGGGGCTGGGTAAGGCGATCTGTCAGGTGTTGGCATGTGAAGATAACACCATACTCATCGCCGACCTTCAATATGAAAAGGCGACGGAGGTCATCCGGACAGTCAGGGAGAAGGGCTGCCAAGGGCTTGCTTATACGGTGGATCTTTGCAACGAACAAAGTATCGCAGAAACGATACAATCCATCAAAGAGAAGTTTGGCCGTTTGGATGTTCTTATCAACAATGCCGGGGTCGATGTAACAAAATCGGTTATGGAAATGTCCATCGGTGAATGGGACAGGGTGATTAATGTTAATCTAAGAGCCCCTTTCCTCATGGCTAAATCAGCCCTTCCGCTCATGGCGGCGCAGCACAACGGGCACATTATCAATATCATCTCCACTGCAGCATTGAGGGGCTGGACCGAAGCGTCGGCTTACCACGCAAGCAAATGGGGCTTGCGCGGGTTTACCCAGGCTCTTTTTACCGAAGCGAGAAGAGATAACATCAAAGTGTCGGCGATCATAGCGGGTGGTATGAAAACGCCCTTTTTACTGGACCGTTTTCCGGATCTGGACCAGACAAAACTGCAGGATCCGATGAATGTGGCGCAGACGATAAAATTTATTTTAACACAACCTGCAGAAACCATAATTCCTGAAGTAATGGTATTGCCCCTGCAGGAAACCTCCTGGCCTTAATGGCCGGGACCTATTTCCGATCGCATGGAAAGCAAGAACAAACAGAATAAGGCCATATTTATCGACAAAGACGGTACGTTGCTTGTTAATGTACCCTATAATGTAAATCCTGACCTGCTGTCGTTTCAACAGAATGCAGTGGAAGGATTAAGACGCCTGCAAACGTACGGCTACCTGCTTTTTATTGTCACCAACCAGTCAGGGGTTGCCTTTGGTTTTTTCAAAGAAGAAGCATTATGGGAGCTGCACAAGGCAATCCAAGGCCTTCTGGAGGAAGCGGGCGTCAGGCTGGACGGATTTTATTATTGCCCGCACCATCCTGATGGGATCATCCGGCAATATTCCATGCCTTGTACATGCAGGAAACCTGCCCCCGGAATGTTATTGAGAGCAGCAGGCGATTTTAATATCGATCTTTCCTCTTCCTGGATGATAGGCGACATACTCAATGATGTCGAAGCCGGCGATGGCGCAGGTTGTAAAACGATTTTAATTGACAATGGAAATGAGACGGAGTGGCATCTTGGAAGACACCGTATCCCGGACCTGGTAGCAGAAAATATTAAAGATGCAGCCGACCTTATCTTTACCATGAACGAGATCATAAAAAATGACATACATGTCGATAATCACTGATCATATCATCAGCCAGTTTTCCAAACCCACCATATTAGTGTTGGGAGACATCATGCTGGACGTCTATCTGAACGGCACAACCACCAGGCTGTCACCCGAGGCACCTGTCCCTGTAGTAAACGTGCAGGAAGAGCAAAGTTCTATCGGAGGCGCCGCTAATGTAGCAGCCAACCTGCGTTCACTTGGCGCAAAGGTGTGTTTTTGCTCTGTCAGCGGAAAGGATGAAGGATCGGAAAAAGTGATCGGCAAACTGGACGAAATGGGTATCAATACCGACCACATCATACAGGATCCCGAAAGACATACCATTATTAAGGAACGGATCATGGCCGATTCGCGGATTCTGGCGCGGTTTGACAAAGGGTCGGAAGACCACATCAGCGCCGGAACGGAGAACAGGCTGGCTGAACGCCTGAAAGCGGTATATCCGCTTTGCGATGCAGTGGTCATCGCCGATTATGGTAAGGGCGTCCTCACACCGGGTATCCTTCATGCTTTAAAAAAACTTCGCAAGGCTCATCCTGTATTTTTAGCTGTGGATTCAAAAGACCTGATAAAATTCAAGCCATTAAGCCCCTCCCTGGTAAAACCCAATTATGAGGAATCGCTCAAACTGCTGGGTTTGCAGCAAGCCGGCGAAGACAGGGTAAAACAAATAAAAAATCACGGAAGGAATATTTGCGGAAAAACCGGCGCGACCTTAACTGTGGTGACGATGGATGCCGAAGGCGCCATTGCCTTTGCGGGGCAAAAGACGCTTTGCCAGGTGCACGCCAGGCATATTGACAGTCCGCACGTAATCGGCGCCGGCGATACTTTCATCAGCGCTCTCACGCTCTCATTAATCTGTTCGGACAGTGTTGCAGACGCCCTTGAACTGGCTTCTGCCGCGGCCAGCATATCCGTCGCCAAGGAAAATACCGCTTGTTGCAGTAATCTGGAATTACGTTCTTTTTTTGCACACCAGCGAAAAAACATCGACAGCTTACAAATGCTGGAGGAGATTTGCAACCTCTACAGGAAGCAGGGAAAGCGAATCGTGTTTACCAACGGCTGTTTTGACATTCTTCACAGTGGTCATGTAAATTACCTCCATCAGGCAGCAAAGTTTGGCGATGTGATGATCGTAGGTCTTAACAATGACGAAAGCATACGACGGCTCAAGGGGCATAACCGTCCTATCAATCCCATGGGCGACAGGATCGAAGTGCTCGGGGCCCTCGGGGTCGTGGACCACATTGTTCCCTTCGGCAAACCGGACGATGACACCCCCATTGAAATCATCAAGGCAGTGCGTCCGGATATTTTCGTCAAAGGCGGCGATTATACCAAAGACAAGTTACCAGAAGCCGGAGTCGTAGAAGCATTCGGCGGCGAAATTTGTTTTATCTCCCTTGTACCCGATCATTCCACTACCAACGTCATCCGGCGCATACGTGCCATTAATACACCGATCCGCGTTGCGCGATCCTCCTAATATAAATATAGAACACGAAAAACAGGCAGCTGAAACCCTAATGATCGTTCGATGGATCCCTGGAAAGATTGTAAAAATATATTGTGTTTGCGCACCGATAACATGGGGGATTTACTCATGAGTGCTCCGGCCATCCGGGCGCTCAAAAATTCCTTTCATTGCAAGATCACCCTGCTGGCCTCACCGATGGCGGCGGAGGCGGCCAACTTCATCAGTGAGATCGATGAGGTGATCATATTTAACGCACCCTGGAACAGGGAGCATACGGCTGCCGCAGAAACCAACAGGCTAATCGATCTTTTGCGGTCCCGCTTCTTCGATGCAAGCATTATTTTTACAGTGTACAGCCAAAATCCACTGGCTGCCGCCATGGTTGTTTTTATGGCGGGCATCCCGAGGCGCCTGGCTTATTGCAGGGAGAACCCTTATGGATTATTAACTGATTGGATCCCAGATGAAGAGCCCTATTTTAATATCAATCACCAGGTGATCCGTGACCTGGAGCTCGTTGCCGCGGTAGGTGCCGTTCCCCAGGATAAAGGGCTGCATCTTCGGTTACCGGAAGACGCATGGATAAGCGTCCAAAAAAAAATAGCCGGGCTGGTAGATCTGGATAAGCCTTGGATTATCCTGCATCCAGGCGTAAGTGAAAAAAAGAGGGAATATCCGCCGGACAAGTGGATAGCAGCCGGAAAACAAATGGTTTCAAAGTTTCACCTGCAACTGTTGCTGACAGGGACGACCAGTGAGAAAGCACTGGTCGAAAAAATTCAGGCAGGCATAGGCCCGGAGGCATACTCCCTGGCCGGCATGCTTGATTTAGGAGAATTTATCGCCCTCATCGGCCATGCCACCCTTGTTGTTTCAGTCAATACAGCTACCATTCATATAGCAGCCGCTACAGGATGCCCCGTCATCGTCTTGTATGCATTAACCAATCCCCAGCATACGCCCTGGGGTGTACCTTCCAAGGTACTGCCATTCCATCCACCTGAAGCGTTGCAGAGCAAAAATCAGGTAGTAGCTTATGTCTACCGCATGATCTTAAAAAACATACCGGATGGGGCTTCACCGGAAGATATTATAATGGCGCTGGAGGAGTTACTTCAGTAACCTTTCAACCCCGTTTCTTCAATAACGGATGCATAAATGCCGGTAAATCCGAAAGGATTAAGAGGGGTCCCTTCCCCATAAGATAGATTTAACCACCATCACCTAACCATTCACGATCTCTCCGCCATTGGGATGCAATACCTGACCTGTCATGTAGCTGGCATCGCCCGAAGCAAGAAACAACATACAGCTGGCAACCT
>DASULB010000372.1:0-5429 GCA_036278455.1 Chitinophagaceae bacterium
TCGACCGATACCGTAAAGGGTGTCTGGTGCAGGGCTGTGTTATTGCCCACCATGAGGTCAAGGCCTAACTCCTCGCAACGGTCTTCGATGAGCGGCGCGCAGATAAGCCCCCTGCCATGCAGGGACATGAAGTTAATGATCTCCGGTGAGACATTGGCGGCGGCGGTGATGAAATCCCCTTCGTTCTCCCTGTCTTCATCGTCTACGACGATGACCAGCTTGCCCCGGCGGATATCTTCTATAGCCTCTTCTATGCGGTCAAACATTTTGTTGCTGTTTAGTGTGGATACAATAGTGCAAAGTTAACGCATTCCGGCATACCGGCGGAACGGCCCAGGCAAATACGGTTCCACGTTAGATGAAATCAAATTTTCTATCCCTTTCTTTTATCTACACTCTTAACACACTTGGGTTTTATGAAAATCTTTCAATAAAGAAGCAGCACATTCCTGCCAATGGTCAAGCTATCCGGATAAATAACCATTTGTCCATTTTCTGTGTACTTCTCATCGGATAATATTTATTTCTTTGTAGTGCCAATCCTTAAAACCTTCGGTTATGAAAGCATCTCAACTTTTACTCTTCCTTGGTTTATTGATTTCTTGCGCTTCCACCTCTTTTGGCCAGGTGACCACCGGCAGCATTACCGGTTTCATTAAAGACGCCGGAGGACAACCCCTGATCGGCGCCACCGTAAAAGCCACGCATGTTCCATCGGGGACGGTCTACGGCACCACGACGCAACCCAACGGGAGTTTCACCATTCCGGGGATGCGCATCGGCGGTCCTTATAAGGTGGAAATCTCCTATATCGGCTACCAGCCCAAGATGGTGGACGGCATCAGCCTTAGCCTGGGTGAACCTTATGCACTCAATGAAACCTTAAGCCAGGGCGGGCAACAGCTAAAGGAAGTAACGGTAGTGGGAACCGGCTCAAAAATACACCAGCAGCGCACCGGCGCCTTGACCATCATCGACAGCCGCCAACTGACCACCCTGCCGACCATTAACCGGAGCATCACGGATTTTACCAGACTGACACCGCAATCGGACGGCAATAATTTCGCAGGACGCGATGGGCGATACAACAACCTGCAGGTGGATGGCGTCAACCTGAACAACAATTTTGGTCTCAGCAATGACCCCATGCCGGGTGGCGGCGCCTCCCCCATCTCACTGGACGCCCTGAGTGAAATATCGGTCAACATCGCGCCCTTCGATGTCAGGCAATCCGGTTTTACCGGTACGGGTATCAACGTGGCGACCAAAAGCGGTACCAATACCTTTCACGGCACCCTTTACGGTTTCTACCGGGACCAGGGCCTGAATGGCAAAAAGGTGGATGAGCAAACCCTGAGCCTCACCCCGCAAAAGCACCAGACCTTCGGTGGTAGTCTTGGTGGTCCCATTATTAAAAACAAACTTTTCTTCTTTGTGAACGCGGAATTCGAAAAACAATCCGAACCCGGCATCTCCTATGTGCCGGCCGGCTCAAACACCTCTGGCAACCCCTCCAGCACCTCGGTAGCCGATCTGAAAAAGCTTTCCGATTTCCTGGAATCTAATTACGGCTACCATACCGGCGCTTATGAGCACTTCCCCAACTTCGAGACCAGCAATCATAAGCTACTGGCCAAAGCCGACTGGAATATCAGTGACATCCATAAACTGACCGTAAAATATACCGACTTCCGTGGTTCGGACATGTCGCCACTCAATGGCAGCAGTGTGCCCAACAACGGCAAATTTCAGGTGACCGGCCAGGCAAACTCCCTGTCCCGCCTGACAAACAGCCGGTTCAGCGATAAATCGATGTCCTATGCCAATTCCAATTACGGTACCAACCATGTGGTACAAACAGGCTCCGTCGAATTGAACAGCCACTTCAGCAGCAAGATCGCCAACCAGTTTCTGGCCACCTATACCCACGTCAACGACCACCGTACCATTCCGGGCGGCCAGGTATTTCCCACCATTGATATTTTCGATAACGGGCACAATTTCCTGAGTGCCGGCACCGACCCTTTTACCAACAACAATGACGTCATCAATAATATCCTGGATCTGACCGATAACTTCACCTATTATTCCGACAAGCATACCTTTACCGCCGGCGCCACTTATGAGCACCAGAAGGTGGGCAATATGTTCATGGGTGGCTCCAACAGCCATTATATTTACAACTCACTGAATGATCTGCTTACGGGGAAGCCGCCGGTGTACTTCGGGCTTACCTACGCTTATTATGGGAAGGACAAGGTGTATTCGGCCGACCTGCAGTTGGGTCAACTCGGCGTTTACCTGCAGGATGAATACCAGGTCAATGGCAAATTGAAACTCACCCTCGGCATACGCGGAGACGTTCCGATGTTTGGCAAGAGCCCGATTGAAAACCCTGCCATCACGGCACTCTCTTTCCCTGATGAGAACGGCCGCCTCAGGCATTATAATACCGGGAAATGGCCCAAAGCTTCCCTGTTGCTGTCACCCCGTATCGGCTTCAGATGGGATGCCGTGGGCGACAAGTCTCTCATTGTAAGAGGCGGAACGGGTATTTTCACCGGCAAGATCCCGTTTGTGTTTTTAACCAATATGCCTTCCAACAACGGCATGTATCAGAACAGCGTCTATGTAAATACGGTGAATACGGCACAAACCCCTGCGGAAATGGGCATTACCTTTAATCCTGATCCGAAGGCTTACCAGCATTTGTTCCCTCAAAAACCCGATGTTTCCACGGCACCACAGAGTTTTGTATTGATTGATCCACACTTTAAATTTCCCCAGGTATGGCGGACGGATCTGGGAGCGGACAAACGCCTGGGCAGCGGATTCAAGGCGACGGTGGATCTGATGTTCACCAAAGATATCCATGCGGTAAAGATGCGCAACGTGAACCTGAAAGCCCCTGCAGGAAAACTCACGGGGGTGGATGACAGGCCGGTATACCCCACCACACAAACCGGTGAGGAATTAAATTATTATCCGGAGCTGGGCCAGGAAATCATTTTGGAAAATACCTCGAAGGGGTATTCGATGGCTGCCACCCTGCAATTATCAAAATCTTTCTCCAAAGGGTTCTACGGTTCTATCGCTTATACCTATACCCGTGCCAAGGAAGTAAGCCCCAATCCGGGTTCACGCGCTACCTCGGCCTGGCAGTCCATTTATAACGTGGGGCCGACCAATGCGGTGGAGCTGGGTAATTCCGAGTATGCCATTCCTCACAGGATCGTAGCAGACCTGTCCTACCGGATCGCATACACGGGCCATATGGCAACCACCCTATCTTTTTTCTACCAGGGCATGAACTCCTTTTACTACCAGGGTTCCAGCCAGAGTCCATACAGTTACCTGTACTCCGGCGACCTCAACGGCGATGGGAACAATTCGGATCTGATGTATATATACAAAAGCGGAGCGGAGGTCCCCTTCATTGCAACGGCAGATTATTCCGTTGCCCAGCAACAGGCGGCTTATGATCAATTTATTAACAGCAGTCCTTATTTGAAAAAACACAAAGGCGAATATGCCAGCCGGTATGGCGCGTTAACACCCTGGTTCAACCAGCTGGACATGCGGGTGCTGCAGGATTTTTTTATCACGACAAAAGGCGGGACTACCCATACGCTGGAAGTCAGCCTGGATATGATCAACCTGCCGAACCTGATCAGCAACAAATGGAAAAACTGGGGTTACCAGCAGATGTACACCATCGACGATCCCTTAATCTTTGCGGGCCTGGATGCCAAAGGGTCGCCTACGTTTAAAATGAATCAATACCAGGACCATCTGGCCACTGGTGCTTTCACACCCAACATCAGCGCCGCCACGGTATGGGGAATGCAGTTGGGTCTGCGGTATAGTTTCTAACCATCAGGACAGTATTATAAGATATATATTGTATTCAGTAGGAAGGTGTGATTATTTCGGTACCGGCGCACCCATTCGCCGTATCTTCATCAGAAAGGTGCCGATATTCGGTTATCTATTCTTTCCATACCACCGTACAAACCGGTTAGAGTCAACTGATCGCTAGAGATGCTTCCCTCTTTTTAAACTTTTTACAGGCTTAAGCGCCTTTTTTTGATCAGCAATAAAGGCGCGCCTTTTTTCCCAATAACAGGAAGTCCCTTTTTAAGCCAAGGTTTTTTCAATGCTACTGCAATCGCCATGACAACTTCATCATCTTCCAGTTTTGCCAGTAGCATGGGAGCCTCCATGCCATCATAAAATTCTATAGTTTTGAAGGTTGTCCGGTATGCATTGATATGCTGAAGGTTCTTTTGGTATACTCCCTTTATAGTATCAGGCGCTACGAAATGCCCTCCTTCAAGGACGCGCTGTTCAACCCTGGCAGTGCAGTCACTTATCTTGTCCAGACACAAATAGTTTAACTGGATCTGGTATCCATTATTCTCAAAAAGATCCAGATATTTCCAATAGTCACCACGGGATAACGGGGTCTCAAGAACGAAATGACTTTGGTGCTGAATGGCCTTTTCCATCTCCTGGCGCAACTTATCTTCCATTAGCTCGGTTGCCCGCTTATTAATAAGATTTGCGGTCACCTTTTGTGCCTCCAGTTCCGCCTCAAATACAGATCGGGTCTTATCCCTGTCAAATGACCACATTCCCTTAAATGCTTCAGGCAGCATGGTTTGGATATGGGTTGATTTACCGGCACCATTCGGACCTGAGACGACAACAAGTGTCGGTTTAGAGTAGTCCATGTTCTCTCCTCAACCGTTCTGCATCAACTGACTTAAGGACATTTATGACCCGCGATTCAAATTTCGAACCGACGGTAAATACTTCTTGCAGTTCGATGCAATATCCTGTCCTTTGAATACCTGAGCCTCATCAAACCCAGATATGATTATGTGATGATAGACGAGGTGCAGGATATTACCGGCATCCAGCTGAAAAGCATCATGGCGTCGCTTATCGGTAAGAACAATTTCATATTGACCGGCGACAGCAACCAGATCGTCCATCCCAATTTTTTCTCCTGGTCGAAGATAAAGACCTATCTGTACCAGGACCACGCGGATGGCAGGCAGGTCAGGATCCTGCAGACCAATTACCGCAATTCCCCCGAAGTAGTCCAATTGTCCAATACGCTGCTCAAGATCAAAAATGCCCGGTTCGGTTCCATCGATAAGGAAAGCAACTATCTGATCCATACCATATCCTCCGAGCAGGGCGAGGTGATCCTGCTTCCGGACAACGACAAGATCAAATCAGAGCTGAATAAAAAAACACAGCACTCCACCCATTACGCAGTGATCGTCAGCGACGATCAGATGAAACAGGAGGCCAGGCGTATCTTTAAAACGCCTCTTGTTTTTTCGGTGCACGAAGCCAAGGGCCTGGAATACGATAACGTGATTCTGCTCAACTTTATCTCCACGAACCCGGATCAGTAC
>DASULB010000373.1:0-8630 GCA_036278455.1 Chitinophagaceae bacterium
CTTATTTTAGGTAGTCGCAAAGCTACCGGGAAAGGGGCTGCCTTGCGGGCAGAGCCGGTTTTGGCCGGCCTTGCACTTGATGGAATCACTGATAAAAATAGTTGCTTGCTCGTTTATAAACCTTCTCATTTACAACACGCCCCGCTCACGCTTCCTCCTCCGGGCGCCGGCTCCCCCATCCTTAAAGTCCTTCCGGAGGCGCGTTTCTGCTTCAGGTCCGGATCGCCAGGTCAGGCACAGGGCACAAAACAAACAAAATCCGTACCATTTACCGCTTGAGCCCGGTAGTCTTTCATCACTCCCAGGCCCCCGAAGGTTACCTGAAAGTACCAAAGATATAAACAATCGAATATATAAAAAAAACGAAGCGCAAAAGGGAGCATACCCTGGCGCGTGTCAAAGACCACCGGGGCGCGCAGGACTGCCCTCAAAGAAGGGTAATAAAGGCCGGCGGTGATGCAAAAAAGCGCATGGCAGCCGGAAAGGTCATCCATAGGGCAGCTCCGGCTACCTGAAAAAGGATGCCCGGGGCAATAAAAAACCGGCCCCAGGGGGCCGGATAATTTTTAACCTAAAGGAAAGATCCGGGTTAATAACTCCACAGGTCCTGCTCATAATTGAAGATCGTACTTCTGATCTTGCGGCCTTCCAGTAAACGTTTGACACCGTCATTCTGCGTGTTTCCTGTGATATAATCCTTGATGCTCCGGTCAAACGGATTGTCTTCCTTGATAATATAACTCGAAAAGAACCGCATGGCGAAAAGGTCTTCCCAGCTCATGCGCTGGTAATAATTTTTGGCATTGTAGACATCATAACGCGCCAGCGTGGGCCTGATATCCGGATAATAGATCCAGAACATGGGCGCGTACGCGCGGATCGAGCCGTCGCTGTTCAGGACGGTCTTTTCAGGCGCCAGCCCGATAATACGGCAATAGAGCGTTGAGGTCGCCTTGTCAAAAACCCAGTCTTCTTTCAGGCGGTAACGGGTGACCGAACTGGGATCGAAGTCATTATAAATGGTCGTGTCGGTTTCCTTGCCGGTAACCGGGTTGGTGATTCTGGCGGTTTGGGGCTGCCCATGGACCTCCTGTGCGACTTCCGCGGGCGTCATTAACGTGGTAAAGCGGTCGTCGACGGGATTGAAAGCCTGTACGCTGTCTTTCATGACGGCGTTCAAAAGAATATTGATCAGCATGAGACTGTTCCCGTTTTCATCATGCCCGCCATAGCGGAACGACAGGTTCATTTTCTGCCGGGTATCTATTTCCGCCCATACCCGTTTGCCCCAGATGGCATCATCGGGCCTGACATACTGGTACGCCAGGGGGTTGCGTGTGCTGTTGGTATCCCTTTTAACGGCCCAGTCATTGCGCAGGGAAGGCCTTATGCCTGACACGTTATCATCGCGCAGGGACACCCTGCCCGTGTCGGTCGGGGGAGCCTGCGGAGGGGTCACCGCGTTGCCCGTGGCCGGGTTCACGACCGGGTTCGATCCTTTTCCCCCGGTATTCACCTGTGCAGAAGCCGTCCAGACGATCATTGTGGCCATCACCACCAACCAACCCGCCCGCCAAAAATTGACCTTTTCCATAGGAGTATATTTTGATAAATATCAATACAGTTTAAAGTTGATCCCTGGCAGGCTCCGGGTCGTCCCGTCGGGAGCCTTCGCCCTGATGTCATCAATGAATATTCTTGTTCCCGGCTTGCAACGCTGCAACAGCTGCTTGATTTCCGGGGTAAACAGGGCCGAGGTGGATTGTTTCTCCAGGTAATCGGTGAACCCTGTCCCGTCAAATCCCATCGTGAAATGGGTAATGACGAACTTGGTGTCAAAATAAAAGTTTTCCAGAACCGCCTGGACGCCCTGCTGCACACGGAAAAGGGAAGACTGCATTCTTCCGCCTTTGCTGCCGCCCACCTCCGCTACCGGGTCGGGCACCCGCATCACGCGGAATTTCATGGTCCCCAGGTTTCTTGCCGGGGAGCCGCTCACGTTAGCCGATACGCTGATGCTGGCGTCTCCTACGTTGGTCACCCGGGCGATGAACTGTCCGGTTCCCGTCTTTTGGAGGGATCCCTGCGAAATGGACGCCGAGATACTTTCCGCCGGAACACCGGCGGCGGCGACGCTGATGGGATTATCCAGTCCGATGAACAGCACGTTCATTCCCGTGGCGGAGACCGACAAAGAGGAAGCCCCTACCATATAAGAGCCTGCCGTATTAAAGGTCTTCATCTCGCCGTCTTTATTCTTCAGGCTCACGGCTACCTTGTAGTCGTGTTCCCCTACCGAGGATCCAACGGTGGTAAAGGTTCCCACCCCGTTCTCGACCTTTACAGGCTGCCCGTTCACGGTGATGGTCGGGTTGACCGTGGAGCTGTAAGTACCCAGCATAATCTTTGCTTCGTATTTCTGGCCCTGCATGATATAGCCGGAGCTGGCCGAGACCAGCGGCGCGTAAGTATCAAAGGTGAATTGCTGGGCATTGATCTGTCCATAGAGATAATCGATCACCTGCGCTTCTGAATTCTTGATATCGTTTTTAAACTTGCTCAGGATGGTGATCGCCGCGATGGTCGGTACCATGTCGAAGGTGGCCACTGTCCAGGTTTTCTTTCCGGCCCGTCTGGGGACCTCGAGCTTCAGGGGAAAGATCTCCGCCTGCCGCGCCCGCACACCCGGGGGGAAGAAGCCGAGCAAAGTGTTCCGGAGGCGTTCCAGCCTCGCTTTCAGTTCCGGTCCGTTCTTCTGGTTCTCCATGATGCGGGCGGGGACGTCGAGATTGTCCATCCCGACGATGTCGCCACTGTCATTACGTCCGCCGCTCTGGGCGATGATCAGGCTCTGCAGGCTGTCTATATAGGCATTCACTTCCCCGGTTTGTTGCTTTACCTGCTCCGCTTTCGCTTTCAGCGGGCCCACTTTCTTGGGATCCTGCTGCATCTGTTTTGTAAACTCCTGGTAAATCAGGGCGTTCTTCTGATCAATGGACATGTTGGAGTGGTGGATGCTCTCATTGACAGTCTTAAACGCATCTAATATTTCAGCCGAAACGTTCAAAGCAAGCAAAGCAATCAACACGATGTACAAAAGATTGACCATCTTTTGCCTTGGCTCCTTTGGGATTGACATTGGTGTTAATCTTTTAGGTTTTCAGAAAAGCCTCCCGGCTGTTAACCGGAATCACTTCCTGCTTAATGAGGTTAAAGAAATAAATAGTTTGTTTGAAGATTACCGGCTGTGCATGGCGGAAAGCATGTTGCCATAAACGGCGTTCAGGCTGGTAAGGTTTTGTGCCAGGATGGCGATCTGCTCCTGTGTTTTCTGGCTGTCCTCAATGCTGGCGGCCATGGATTGGGAAGCCGCACCCAGGTTGCCGTAAAAATGGTTCATCGCCTTCATATGATTATTGGTATCCTGCAATTCCAATTCATATATGGCATTAAGGGAAGAAAGGTTCCTGGTCATTTGCTGCATCTGGTCATGGAAGTCCTGCGTGGTCGAGGCAGACTTGTTAAAGGAAGCAACGGTTTTGGTCGTGTCGGTATACACGTCTTTCATCTGTTGGAGCGCCAGGGAAGCCTGCCGGGTGTTTTCGGCATATTCGCCCGTCACATTGACCACGTCGGCCACGTCGCCCATTTTTTCCACCTGGCCGCCCAGGCGTTGAAAGTTTTCGCTCAGGCGCTGCAGGCTGGCCGGGGTGATGTCCGCCTCCTGAAGCATTTTATCCATGCCATCCAGCGCGGGGTTCTGACTGCCGCGGCTTGGAAAGATCATCGCCTGGGATTCAGAATTGATGCCAAGTTTCTTTTCCTCCAGGGGATGAACGTTGAGGTGTGGGATCACTTTTTCCCAATAGTATTCTTCTTCCGGTGGCTGAAAGGCCATCAGCAGAAAAACAAGGGTTTCAGTAATCATGCCTACTGCAAGAAATTGTCCGAGTAAGCCGCCCAGATGCTCGATCTTGGCATAGGCACCAAAAATAACGACGGCCGCCCCCACGCTGAAAATAACGTTAAGGACGCTCTTCGCCTTATGGGATTTAAGGTTAATAAGGGCCATAGGAATTCAATTTTAGGTTTTAAATATAGGATTAAAGGTTACTACGTTATTGGTTTTTTAATGATCGATTTTAAAAGATGTTTATGACTGAATCTTAAAGGCGTGTTTTGCCGAAGTCGTTTTTAGAGCGTCCGAGGAAGTCGATGACGCAGCGAAATCCGATGTAGGACTTGGCGGTATCCTGGTATTCGTAAGTACGGGTGCTGACCTGCAGGAAATACCCGATGTCCTTCCAGGATCCTCCGCGCACCACCTTGCGTTTCATTTTGGGCGGCGCGTTCTTGCCGGCGTTGACCTGGATATCGGGGTTCAGGTCCATGGCGAAGGAATATCCGTTCTCATAATAGGCCGAAGAAGTCCATTCCGATACGTTCCCGGCCATGTTATATAAGCCATAATCATTGGGCCAGTAGGCATCGACACGCACGGGATAGACGGCGCCGTCTTCCGCGTAATCACCCCTGCCGGGCTTGAAATTCGCCAGCAGGCAGCCTTTCTTGTTCCGGAGGTAGGGGCCGCCCCAGGGATATGGGGACTGCGAACGGCCGCCGCGGGCGGCATATTCCCATTCTGCTTCTGTCGGCAGGCGGAATTCACCTTCGGTATAGAGGCCCTTGGAAGTACGGTAGTCGTTCCACAGGCGGCTGCGCCATACACAAAAAGCACTGGCCTGGTTCCAGTTCACGCCCACTACGGGATAATTGTCAAATGCAGGATGCCAGAAATACATCTTGGCCATGGGATCATTGTAAGAATAGGAAAACTCCCGTATCCAGCAAAGGGTATCGGGATAAATGGGGGTGTCGTTCTTAACGATGAAGGAGTTGCGGGGATGTTTTCCCTTGTCCATGGCGGCCGCCTTCAGGTCATAGGTCTCGGAATGGTAGATCAGTTTGCGCACGTCAATGGCCTTACGCCCCCAGATGCGGTCGTCCGGCGCATAGATCATGGCGTCCAGTTTTTCCAGCGTGGCAGGATCGCTGTAATTGATCTTCTGCGTCCAGTCGATGTATTCCGCGTCGTTTACTTTCTTTACCTGCCCCAGCAATTTATGGGCGATGGAATCGCGCACCCAATAGACGAACTGCCGGTATTCATTATTGGTGATCTCGGTCGCATCCATGTAAAAGCCCTGTACGGTCACCTCCTTGTTACGTGCGGTGAACATGTAATTGATGTCCTCGTCACTGGGGCCCATGTGAAAGAATCCGGAAGGAACATATACCATGCCGTAAGGCTGGGGGGGCTTAAACTTCGGACGGTCGGGAACACCTACCAATTGTCCCTGTGCATGCCTGGCCGCCTTGTTTCCACAACCGGCCAATATTCCTCCGAGGGTAAATAAAGCAATAACCTGTAACAGATGGAGTCTCATGCGGATATATTTCTTAGGAATAAGCAAGCAAATGTAATTATTATTTTATATTACCAATGGCATTTAATTTCAGGCCTACCGATTTTAAATCACCGGCAGGCAACAATTCTAAACGTCCTGTATCCCGGATTATTGCAGCTTACAGGATTTAATTCTGTCACGACTTACCCCTACCAACACACGATAACAGCGACTATCCGGTCCTTTCTAACGCACAATAAAGTACCCGGAAAGGATTATTCAACCCCTAAAAGTATTTTTTTAACCCGAAAAAACAAAATTTCCGGGAGGTTTCTGCTGTCAGGCGTCATTTCCAGGGGAGGGCATTCCATTCCCGGGAAAGGAGATCGTGCCCCATCCTATAAGCACAATTACATGATAGCCATATTATTATATACCAGTACAAAGGGATTTTCAATCTAAAACACCGGGCCATGCGCTCATTCCTTTACTTCAAGAAGCGCGTCTTTTTTGTTGCAGTCGGAAAGAAAGTAATCAAGGGCGGCGACCATGGAGGGAGCACCCGGCATGGGTGCTTTCAAATCCAGGCGCAGGCCGGATTCTTCCACCGCCTTGGAGGTGGTGGGACCAAAGGCGGCAATGGAGGTGCCGTTCTGGCTGAATTCAGGGATATTTTCAAAAAGCGAACGGACGCCGGAGGGGCTGAAAAAAACGATCATGTCGTAATCGTGCTGCCCCATCACTGCTTTAATATCGTTGTATACCGTCCGGTAAAGGATGGCCGCGCTGAAGGTACATTTGTTCGCTTTGAGCCATTGCGGAATATCGTCTGTGCTGATATCGGAGCAGGGAACCAGGAATTTCTCCTTGTCCTTATGCTTGGCGACTACTTCCAGAAGGCGTTTGGTGGTGCCGTCGGCGCCAAAAAAGACCTTGCGCTTCCGGTAAAGAATGAATTTTTGCAGATAAAGCGCCACGGCTTCGGTCACGCAGAAATACTTGCAGTCCTGGGAGACCTTCATTTTCATTTCCTCGTATATGCGGAAATAATGATCGATGGCGTGCCTGCTGGTAAATATCACAGCAGTATATTTCGCAAGATCGATCCTCTGCTTGCGGAATTCTGTGGCTTTTAGTCCTTCTACCCGGATAAAGGGATGGAAATCAACCCGCAGGTCAAATTTCTTCGCCAGGTCAAAATAAGGTGACTTCTCTGCATCAGGCCTGGGCTGGGAAATCAGGATCGAACGGACTTGTTTGTCGTGGTGGTTGTTGCTTTGTCCTTCATTAATCATACGCATGTACAGCAGTTGGTTATCAAATCTGTACCCTATTCAGGCACCATTCAGCCAAATCAGCACCAGCTTCCCGATAATAAGGATAGGCGCTATTTCAAAGCCGCAAAGGTATATAAAAAAATGAAATCTGCTGAAAAATATCTGATTCTTCACCAGGGCATAGGCGCGGACGTACCTGTAAACGAACAGCATAACGATGAGGATGAGGGAAATATCCAGCGCCACGCCGGCGAACGCAGGCGTGCTGAAAGCGAGGATCAGGATAAAGGGCAACAGGGCCACCCCCAGGACTTTGTTGACCATATATAAGGTAAACACATAGCCCGAGGTTGCCTCCTGAAATCCAAAGAGCCACCCGCCGAAGCGTAAAAAGACGTATTTTATCAGGTACACGGCCATGAACAGGACCATGAATACCGGAATGAGGTACAAGGGCCTGGAAGTGGTCATGTAATTGAAATGGCGCAGGATCAAAAAAAGGTATAAGCCTGAGGAAAGGGTAAAAAAGATGTTGAGCAGCAGCGCGGGAAAAGGGGTCTGGGAAAGCTGGTCCCTGAGCTGGCGCTGGCTCAGCGTAGGGTTGAAGAAGGCCCGGAAAAGATCGGAGAAATACTTGGTAAAGGAAA
Organism: Chitinophagaceae bacterium; assembly: GCA_036278455.1. GTDB lineage: Bacteria > Bacteroidota > Bacteroidia > Chitinophagales > Chitinophagaceae > FW021-bin31. Next base: position 7,333 of record DASULB010000373.1, read on the forward strand.
GCCTGATCACGGCAAGCAGAAAGAGCACCCCGATAATGATGTAAAACAGTTCCGCGCCGGAAGAAGCAGTGATCTCATTCCTATTCCTGGGGACCGCCACATCCGCCAGGGGACGCCCGGTATGGTTAAAAATGGCATTGTTCGCCAGCAGATATTGCACAAAGGCGCGGTAATGACCAAAAGACTGGCCGGCAAAGCTCGGCAACGTGAGCGGTACTAGCGTGTCGGCAGGTGGTCTTACCGGCTTAGCCGTTACCCTTGCTGTCCCCCGGGCGATGGGAATGGTATCCTTTGGTGTTCGGGTAGCCTTCCCCGGCGTAATGGGGAAAGATCTAGCGGGCGCGGTGGCCTTTTTTACCGCTGTATCATGATGCGGGTGGACGTCCGTTGCTTTAGCGGGTGTCCTCCCCGGAATTCCCTTTACCCCGGTAGCTGTTGGCCCTTTCTTATTTTTAACTTTTTTCCCGACGGTATCGGCTGTCCTCGCCGGATGGAGGACGGGGGGCACCCGCTCCTTTGCCGGAGCAGCCTTTTTCAGGTGTTGAACGGCGGAGGAAGAATGCGGAGTATCCGCGGCACCCATGGCATCCGTGCCACCTGTATCCTGCGCATGCAGCACTGTCACGGCCATGCACAGCGCGCCGGCGAAAATCATGCTTCCCAGAAAATGGTGATATTTTTTGTTCATGTACCGGGAGCAAAAATAGGCTATTTTATTCCATAAAGATTTAAGGATGCAGGGTCACAGCAAGCAAAAGAGGTGCTGCTGCATCAGAAAAAAACAGCCCGGTGAACACCACTGTTTCCTTCTACTTTTCCTTATCAGCGCGGGGAACCGTGCGGCTGCCTGATGAGGTTTATGGGGAAAGCCCGGCGATCTGATAGTCATTTTACCTGTTTTCCCCTGTTCCTTTTCCACTCTTTGAATGTCCGTATCGGACAGATCAAGGGTGAAGTTACGGCCGTTATGAGAGTTGGCAACGGGTTATAGATGGCAGAGCGGTTATTGGGCAGCAGGGGCTATTTCATCCAGAACAATTTAGCGGAGACCACATCTTTGCCACCGGGCAGCTTCTGAACAGCGGCCTTCCAATTGACGGGATTGGAAGTCGCCTCGGTGGTGGGATAGGGATACCGGAGGGGCAGGTCGCTCACGGCGCCGATCGGCGGGCTCACTTTGTTGATATCCGGGTACCCCAGCCTGCGAATGGTCGTCCATGCGTCCCAGTTGCGATTATAGAAGGATATCCATTCCTGGTAGCCGATCTTCTGTTGCCAACTACCCGCAGCCGTCAGGT
>DASULB010000374.1:0-6037 GCA_036278455.1 Chitinophagaceae bacterium
AGCAAGGAAACAAATGCTGCCCGTACGGGCATTGCGGAATATAACCAGGAACTGCAGGCGGCCGAGGCGGAATACCACAGAGGTGAATTGCCACCCATGATGAGTTTATGAATGTGAAGCAGATAAAGAAATGATAGAGAAGGGTTATAAGGTAGTTTGGCCATGGTAAGGCCTTACGAGGATGATAAAATGGCCGCTTACACAATATCACGGGATTTTAATTCAAAGAAAATAAAGACCAATACAACGGAGATCACCACCGCCGTTGGATTCGACGGCCTTCGAAATTTTAATCAATGGGTAGGCATATGCCTATCGTTACAAAATATGAATGTGATTTGGCACGACATCATTAGAGGATAGATTGTTTTAAGGGAAAAGACAATAATACGGATAAAATAACTCGAGGTGGAGTGGGAAAATGGGGGTGAAAAATGACAACCCCCGCCATTTTATTGACTGCTTTTCATAAAATGTAACTTGTTTATCAGGTAAAAAACTCTCATATCGTTCAATCGGCCTCATCATATTTATAAATCACGAAAATCAAAAAACATGAAAGCAAACGAAATTAACCCTACCAGGGTGAACACGGTAAGAACAATTTTGTATTGGACCTTCGGCCTGCTCCCCATCCTCGCGGGGCTTGATAAATTTTTTCATGTCCTTACGAATTGGGATAAATACATCCTTGCTTTTCAGGATGTCATTCCTTTCGCCCCGCACACCTTTATGATGATAGTCGGTATCATAGAAATTATTGCAGGGATCATTGTATTTATCATTCCCAGAGTGGGTGCATTTATTGTAGCTGCATGGCTTGCCTGCATTGCTATTGTATTAGTTGCCGGAATGAATTATTATGATATTGCTGTGCGGGATATTGTTATGGCTTTAAGCGTTTTCTGCCTTGGCGAATTGTCTTTACGCCAAAAAAAGATAACACGCGAAACGCCGGTTGTGACACCATAAATATAAAAACCATCATTAAAAATAACAAGGCAGTTTTCACCATTGAAAAAATCGGAAGTTCCATTGGAAGAGGCTTAATCGCAGGAGCAGTATGAACAGCAACTGTTACACTTCTGCATTACATAGAGAAAGATCGACAATATGCCTGTTAGTTTTGCGCGGGCGAATGCCGCTTCAAAGGCATTGAGTATAGAAACTTCCGATAGAGAAGACTGTGGAAAATTCTCTATAGCCCGGCCAAAGGCCGGACTGCGTCTAAACCAATTAGATGCCCTCACGGGCAAGCCCACTAATCCTGAGTTAGTGGGTGATTGACTTTGGCGCAATACAAGTGATGATTTTTTTAAGGTGAAGACGTAAAAGGTACCGTCGGTCTCATGAACGGTTCTTATTTTCTTGCCAGAAGGCAACCTTCCATTTTTATTTCATCCCCACCTTCACCATCACTTCGCCGAAATATGCCGGTGCCTTTAATAACCTGCTGCCATACCAGGAGAACATTTCCCCGTCTACCAAAAGGATTTTCATTTCCGGAAACAGTTCGCGGATTTCCGCGGCGTGTTTTTCCCGGAAGGGAAAGGGCTCAGAGGAGAGCAGCACCAGCTCGCATTTTTCTTCCCGCAAATCCTTGAGATCGATGACAGGATAACGGGATAAATGGCCAAAGCAATTCCTCAATCCGCAATGCTCCATCATGTCATCGATGAAGGTATCTCCCGCCGCCACCATCCACGGATCACGCCATATAAAGTATGCCGTTTGAGGTTTCCGGATGCTGGTCAAAGGCGATGAATGCAAAGCCTGGAACCGCCGTTTGATCTCCCCGTTGAGATCCCCCGCCTGTTTGTTCTTTCCCGTGAGCTGTCCGATGGATCGGATCATGTCCATCGCGTCCGTCAGGTCCCCGATGTCACTGACCCATACAGGAAACTCCCGCATCAGCTCGTGTAATTGCCCCTTTTCGTTTTCTTCCTTGTTGGCGATGATCAGATCGGGCTTCAGTCCGCGGATAGCGTCCAGGTGAAGGTTTTTGGTGCCACCCACCCGTAGCTTTTCCCTGAACCACTTTTTCGGATGCACGCAAAATTTTGTGATGCCCACCACTTCATGCTCTAATCCGAGATCATACAATAATTCGGTTTGTGAGGGCACCACCGAGATGATGCGACGGGGCGGCGCGGGCACCGCTACTATTGTTCCTAACTGATCGGTGAATTCCGTCATGTCCTGCTATATAGATTTCTTACTACAGATGGGATCAGCCGAAGCATATTTTAACAACCACCGGTTTTTAATGCTGACGGGTTCATCCGCCACCCAGTGACTGCAGGATATCATATTTAGTGACGATATGATATTGCCCGCTTTCATTCTGGGTCAGCACAGCGCCATTGTCCTTATTAATGTAGGCAGAAAGCCTTTCTATGGGCGTGGTGTCTGCGACCAACGGAAAAGGCGCATGCATAACCTCTTTTACTGCCTTGTCTTTGATAGCCGGATCGTCGATGATCTTACCAAAAAGCATCCCTTCCGAGATGGCGCCGACAGGGTTTCCGTCTTTCATGACGGGAATATGTTCGATATCGAATTTTTTCATTTTTGCCACGGCATCCGTCACCTTGTCATCGGGCCCCAGGTTTACCAGGGGAAGGCCTTTGCGGGCGCTTACAATGTCTTTCACCGTTTTCACGTGTAAAAAACCGCGTTCCAGCATCCAGGCGTCATTATATATCTTTCCCACATAACGGCTGCCGTGGTCGTGGAAAATGACGACGACCAGATCATCGGGGCTTAGCTTGTCCTTTAATTGGATGAGTCCCTGCAGGGCGGAGCCGGCGGAGTAGCCGATGAAGATCCCTTCTTCTTTGGCGATACGCCTGGCCATGATGGCGCCATCCTTATCGGTCACCTTTTCAAAATGATCGATGACCGTCATGTCGTAATTGGCGGGTACGAAATCTTCGCCGATGCCCTCGGTGATATAAGGATATACCTCACTCATGTCAAGTTCACCCGTATCGAAATATTTTTTCAACAGGGAGCCGTAACTGTCGATCGCCCATACCTGGATGGCAGGGTTCTTTTCTTTGAGGAATTTTCCTGTGCCCGATACGGTTCCCCCGGTGCCGGTGGCCACGATGAGGTGCGTGATCTTTCCATCGGTTTGTTCCCATATTTCCGGGCCGGTCTGTTCATAATGGGCCTGGCGGTTGGCCAGGTTATCATACTGGTTTACATAAACGGAATTGGGGATCTCTTTGGCAAGCCGACGGGCCACCGAATAATAGGATCTGGGATCATCAGGTCCCACATTGGTGGGACAGACGATGACCTCGGCGCCCACGGCGCGCAGGATATCGATCTTTTCCTGCGATTGCTTGTCGTTGGTCGTAAAGATACAGCGATAACCCTTGATGATGGCGGCCATGGCCAGCCCCATGCCGGTATTTCCCGAGGTGCCTTCGATCAGCGTGCCGCCGGGTTTTAGTTCTCCCGACCTTTCGGCTTCTTCCACCATTTTTACGGCCATACGGTCTTTGAGGGAATTACCGGGGTTGAAAAACTCCACTTTGGCGTAGACGGGGCAGGGCAGCGATGCGGTCACCTTATTGAGTCTGACGAGCGGCGTATCGCCAATCGTTTCCAGGATGTTGTTGAATATTTTCATGGCTGTTCACTCATTTTTTTAATGTACTTTTTGCATGGCCGCCTCCAAATCCGGCGGCGGTTCAAACCTTCCGTATATCTATGGGGATATCCTTTTCCTTTTTGATGACCCACTGATCCCAGCCAGAGATGCATAAAGACCGGTCTCAAAATTACTATAAATTCCCCAAACCCCCTTTCCGGTTCGCCTAAAAATAGGTAGGTTTGTCCAAATTTTGGACAAGTGGAAGGAGAAATTATTTTTGTGACCGGCATCGGCACCGGCATCGGAAAAACGGTCGTATCCGCCGTTTTAACCGAGGCTTTGCAGGCCGATTACTGGAAACCCATTCAGTCGGGCCTGGAAGAGCTCACCGATACGGCTGTGGTCAGGTCACTGGTATCCAACCGGCAAACCCGCTTCTGGGAAGAGGCTTTCAGGCTGCAGACCCCCGCGTCACCGCATCTCTCAGCGCGCATCGATAACGTGCATATCGGACTGGAAGATATCATGGCTTCTTTCAACCGGCAGCGTAATCCCGCCAGGCATGTGGTCATCGAGGGTGCGGGCGGACTGATGGTGCCGCTCAATGAGAAGGATTTCTATCCCGATCTTATCCCACTGCTGGGTGCGAAGCTGATCGTGGTATCCAACCAATATCTTGGGAATATCAACCATTCACTGCTTACTGCGGAAGTGCTGAGATATAAGGCATTGCCCGTCCTGGGATGGATCTTCAATGGAACCTATCATGTCAATGAAGAAGATATTGTCAGGTGGAGCGGGCTGGAGAAGATCGGCAGGATCGAACAGGAGGACCTTATGGATGCTGCCACGGTAAGCCGCTACGCCGAAAAGCTGAGACCGCGGCTGGAGCGGCTACTGTCCTGAGCGTGTTACCATAAAAACCTGACCTATGCAACGGCAAATCATCGAGTGCGTACCTAACTTCAGCGAAGGCAGGGACCCGGTAGTCATCCGGGCCATTACCGCGGAAATTACCAGGGTGCCCGGGGTGAAATTATTGCATGTGGATCCGGGAAAAGGCGCTCACCGGACAGTTGTCAGCTTCGCTGGCGATCCTGAGCACGTGGCCACTGCGGCTTTCCTGGCCATCAGAAAGGCAGCCGAACTGATCGATATGCGCCACCACCGGGGAGCGCATCCCCGCATGGGTGCCACCGATGTTTGCCCGCTGATCCCGGTTTCCGGCATCACCATGGAGGCGGTTGCGGGTTATGCCCGGCGTCTCGCCAAAAGGGTGGGTGAGGAACTGCAAATCCCGGTCTACCTTTATGAATATGCTGCCACGACAGAAAACCGAAAGAACCTGGCCGATATCCGCCGGGGGGGATATGAGGGATTGGAAGCCAGGTTCAGCGACCCGGCATGGCGTCCTGATTACGGAGCGGCTGTTTTCAATCCAAGATCGGGTGCCACCGCTATCGGCGCACGTGATTTTTTGGTCGCTTATAATGTAAACCTGGATACCACTTCGGTAAGACTCGCCAACGCCGTGGCATTTGATGTCAGGGAAAAGGGCAGGATCAAAAGAACGGACGGAAGGATCCTCCTGGACACCGGAGGCCACCCCCTGCGGACACCGGGCCTGCTAAAGGCGGTGAAGGCCATCGGCTGGTTTATCGAAGAATACGGCATCGCACAGGTCTCCATGAACCTGACGGATTTGAAGATCACACCGCTCCACCTGGCATTCGAGGCCTGTTCAGAAAGCGCCCGCAAGCGGGGAATGCGTGTTACGGGAAGCGAGTTGGTGGGGCTTATTCCCCTGCAGTCCTTGCTGGATGCCGGCCGGTATTTTTTGGCTGAACAACAAAGATATTCCGGGTTGAGTGATAAAGAATTGATAACGGCAGCCGTCAGATACCTGGGTCTTGATGAACTGGCGCCCTTTGATCCCAGGGAAAAAGTGATTGAATATGTAATGAGTCCCGATCGGTAAGTGTCCGCAGAATTCTTGCTGTAGCCATCACCTGAAGTTTACCATAAAGCGCGTGCCGTCAAAATTACAGGAACGGTGAATGCCTGCCCGGGAAATTGCCGGGGGAATGTTAAACCTGTCTGGATTTAGGTGGAATATCCTACTTTTACATCCACAGCTTTATGAGAAAGCAACAAATCTGGCAAATATCAAATAAGATTGGTCTATTCATTGAAGCCATTGGATTGTTAACCTGTAAAGTGGTAAAGCAGATTATTTTACCCAACAGGAAACGTAAAGGAAATATTCTGTCCAGTATTCTTTTGTTTTTTGTTTCTCTGAACGATTTATTGACAACATTCTCCTGGGGGTTTTCGATTAAGTTTATCGCTCAATGGAAACACTATGACCGTGCTGTTGTACTGGTAAGAAAATCAGTGTTTCTCATTGGATGCCTACTCTTTTTATTATCTTCC
>DASULB010000375.1:0-24581 GCA_036278455.1 Chitinophagaceae bacterium
TCCTGGTTGGCTAACTTTAATTCGATATTACCGGTAAGCTTTTTCGTTAAACTTTTGGGCCGCTCATACTCGCATATTATATCGACGGACGGATCCTCTGCATTGCCTCTGAATTCACGGAAAAACCCGTTAGGGCCGTATGTCCGCACATGATACAGGCCGTTTTCAAAAGCCTTCACCGGCCATGCATCGCTCAGGCTCTCCCCAGCAATCACCGCATAAGAACGGCTTCCCACGGACGCAAATCCTCCTTCTTTAGCAGCATATTTTCCGGGAAAATACACATTGAAGGGTGAACCTAATGACTTGTTCTGGAAAACCTCTCTTTTCGCATCCATGGTCAATGCAAAGGTCTTTTTATCATCGCTCAACTTCCCATTGACATAAAGTTGGTAGTATAGTGGGCAGGAAGACCGTATCCCCGTTTCCTGCCGGGGCATCACAGGAGAGGATGAAGGGTCCTCGTTTACCGCGGTAATCTCCGCTTTGGACAACGGCTTAAAATCCGAAGGTGCCTTTTTGAACTTAGCGTTATAGATCTTTTCGATGAAAGCGTCCTTTTTCAAAAAAGGAAGGGCTTCGGCCTTTTCCCCGTTATAGGATTTGAACACGGCTGTGAGATCGCCAGTGATCGTTCTGCGCCATTTACTGATATTGGTTTCCTTTATTTCTTTTCCCAGTTTCTTATCAAAGAAATGTTCCAAAAATTGCAGAGTGGAGGTATGGTCAAAGACCTGGGAACAAACCTGTCCGCCGCGGCTCCAGGGGGAGGCCACGATCAACGGCACACGGAACCCAAGACCAATAGGTCCTCCACGGGCCTCTCTCTTGGGCAACCCTTCCTTTAGCTCGCTCTCAAGTCGTATGTATTCTACATCCGTATCTATTCCTGGCGAGCATTTCCCTGTCTCCGGATCTTTGGGATCGGGCGATACAAAGGGCGGTATGTGATCAAAATAGCCGTCATTCTCATCAAAGGTCACGATGAAGATCGTTTTTTTCCATACTTCAGGATCCTTGGTAAGGATATCCAGAATCTCCGATACATACAGAGATCCATACCAGGGTGCGCTGGGATGGTCGGAAAGATTTTGCGATCCTGCCAGCCAGGAGACCGCCGGCAACTTCCCACTCTCAACATCCCTTCGAAACTGGTAGAGTACATCACCTTTGGGAACGGGAAGGTTTCTTTTGGCGCCGCCCTCCTCATAACTTAAGTTCGTGAGCGCATGGTAATCGGGGTCTTCGCTATTGGTGTTGAACGCACGTTGATACAGGCTTTTTTCTTTCGGTGACAACTTGTTGAAGTTATCCTGGCTCCAAGTCGCCAATTCCTTTTTCGCACGCTCCAGCACTTCACGCTTTTTTGCAAGGGCACGACCAACTTTTCCTGATGAACTGTCAGTGGGTGATAAGCCGCGTGCCTTGTCCTCAAGTGTCTTGATCTCATCCGGAAGCGATGAAACCTGCTTGTGCAGGCTGTTGATATAACGCGGAGAAAATTTCACATTATAATTGGCGAACCATTCCAAAGGATTGCAGCCAAAATTAGCCAGCCAGGCTCTTTCATCTCTCGTAAAACCCCCGCCGCAGTCGATGTCGTTTTGGTAGAATTTCCAGGAGATCCCATTCTCCTCCAGGCGTTCGGGATAGGTTTTCCAGTGTTCAGTCCCATAACTTTCATCCTCATTCCTGATATGCGCCTTTGATTGCCCGTTTTGTTCTTCCCTGATCGTCCCGGTCCAGAAAAACAGCCGGTTAGGCCGCGTGCAGGTCATGCCGGAACAAAAATTCTGATCGCAAACGGTAAAGGCATCCGCCAGAGCATAATAAAAGGGAATATCCTCCCGGGTATAATGTCCCATTGTCAAGGGCAACTCAGCGTACTTCTTGTCCCTGATGCGTTTTGCCGGTAACCAATTATCATATTTTCCCAGGTTATTGGCGTCCACCTGGCTGGAACGGGAATGCGGCACCGACCCCATCCAGGTAGCTTTTGTATTGCGGATATCAAACCGGAAAGGGGCATACGTTTCCCCGGCCTTATTGGTTTGCAGCCAGACATTGTTTTTATCCGGCAGTGAAATCGTCCTTGGATCGTTGAAGCCCCGTACGCCTTTTAAAGCACCGAAACAATGATCGAACGAGCGGTTTTCCTGCATGAGGATGACAATATGCTCCGCGTCTAAATAGGTGCTCCCCTTTGGGGGGTCAATGGCCATCGCGCGATTGATAGACTCAGGCAGCATCCCCGACATGCCTGCCGCACCTGATAATAACATTGCTTTTTTAAGAAAATCTCTTCTCGAATCCATTAACTGTTTTTGTTCCGGTTAAAATTTTATGAAGGTTAAAGATATTCAAAAAAATTATCCCACAGTCACCACCCGGGGTTTTGTCCCAGTTTTGAATTCTTTAGCAAGGCAGACTCCGGTATGGGATAAAGATACATTTTATCATTCCATACTCTGGCGGCGTCTTTGAGCCAGGTTATTTCTCCATATGTTCCATGTGTCAGCTGCATGGGATTCTCTTTGCCGTTAACCATGGGAGATACATCAATGTATTTTACGCCATCGACCGGATTTGCTGGCGCACCCTCTACAAAGGACACGTCAGGTGTACCATTTTCGTCCAGGTCCATGAGTTTATTTAAAGCGGGCACATAAAAACCATTCCATTCCTGCTCCATTAACCCGCCTCTTTTCCATCTCACAAGATCATCAAAACGAAAGCCTTCCCATGCCAGTTCTATGCTTCTGCAACGGCGTATTTCAAGAATAACCGGATTGGAGATATCAGGAAAATAATTGGACTGGAGATAAGGATCGACCTGGGTAGGTTTCGTGGTAAGGCCCCCCGTAATGCCGGCCCTCGCCCTCAGGGCACCGATGGTATTGGCCCAGTCCTCATCCGTCAGCGTCCCCAGCTCTGCTTTAGCCTCGGCATAGTTTAGCAATATTTCCGCATAACGGATGACAGGGATCGAGTTGACACTGACGTTGCCCTGGTCATATTTTTCATCATCCAATGCGTACTTGATCGGCTGATAACCGGTGTAAGTGTAGGAGAAGGCCGGAGGTGCCGGTACTACGGCCCCTCCATTGAGCCGGGTATATCCCGGCGTACGGATGGTCTGCTGAAGCCGGTCATCCCTGTTTTTTGTTTCTTCCATAAAGGTCATCGTCTGATAGCCGGGGTCGGAAGTAAACGGTGTTCCGTCCAGGTTCAGGTAGGTATTGACGAAAGTCCTGTCAAAGCTAAGCCGGTCACCATAAGTGGCACTTGTCCAATACCAGTTCGCGTCATCAAATACGCCCAGGCTTGGGTCCACCGCGTCCACGAGCATGACCTCGTTTGCCACGGGGGCTGTGTTGATAAATAACTCCCGGTATGATTCGGTAGGCCCTCCAGCCTGATTGAGCGAGAAGCCGCTGCTATCCATCACTACCTTTGCCGCCTGTGCCGCTTCGGTCAGCCATTTCGCCGCCGAGCTTTGCAGGTTGTATTCGGTATGGTATTTCCTGAAAGTCCCGGCATAAAGACAAATCCTGGATTTCAATGCGTAGGCGATCCATTTGGTAATCAGCGTGCGGCTTTTATCATCTGTTAAAGTGATGTGGGCACATGCGTAATCCAGATCGGCGAGAACCGAATCCATGACCAGCGTACGTGGGTCCCGCGGCTTATAAAGCGCCGTTGTGTCGCTGATGGCCAAAGTCTTGCTATACCAGGGCACATCTCCGAATTTCTTCACCATCTGAAAATACCACCAGGCCCTGAAAAAGCGCGCGAGTCCGATATAGTTTTCCCTGACGGTAACGGAAATTTTGGGATCGGTACAATTCTCAATAAAATAATTGATGTTCCTTAACGGACCCCAGTCCCATCCGCTGCTTTGAATAGCGCTGTAAACACCGGGACGTAAAAAATCGGGTACCTGTGTCCTGACCGCGTAATCGCACATGTTATCGCCTCTCATGATATCGCCGGCGCTGGGAATAATGGTATAAAACGAATTGCTGTACACCGCCAATCCATTCTCATTACCAAAGATCGTTGCCTTGGTGCCCTCCGCTTTGGGGAGCTGGTCTAAAACCTTGGTACAAGCTCCCAGAAAAGTGCAGAGGCTTAAGGCACATGTCCAATAGATATATTTTGCATTCATGATCATCTTTTTTAATAATTAGAAGGTGACGGATAAACCCACAGTAATGCTTTTCAGAATCGGATAATTCTGCACGTCGCCATTCCTGCCAGCTGTCAACACCCTGTCAGACCCACGGATGCTTTCCGGGTCGATATTATGGTCTGTGATTTTAAACATCGGTGACCATACCCACAGGTTTGCTCCCGATACATACACGCGTGCTGCGGTAATCCTGGCTTTGGAAAGCAGGCTGGTGGGAAGATTATAACCCAGCTGAATATTCTTTAGCCGGATATAGGCGGCATTCTGCAGATACTTTGTCTGTGGCACACTCAGTTCCCGATCTCCCGACAAGGCTACATATCCACGGTAACGTGGCCAGTACGCATTGGGATCATCTTCCGACCAGATATTACCCACCTGGGATTTCAGGGGGGCATTATAGGGCCTGTTATACTGTCCCCAGAAGGCGTCCGCATCTGAACTCGGGTACCAGTCCGTGCGGCCTGTTCCCTGGAAAAACACAGAAAAGAAAATGCTGTTCCAGTCGGCACCCAAATTCACCCCATAAGCAAAACGCGGTGTGATGTTCCCGATGATTTTCATATCACCCGGATCCGATACGGTCTGATTACCATGGCTGATCACCCCGTCTCCATTGAGATCCTTATATTTGATGTCCCCCGGAAGCCATACGGAGGAATTATTGCTGATGTTTTTATTCATCTGGGCCGCCTGGTCCACATCCTTTGATGTCCAGTAGCCGTCATTCACATATCCCCAGATGTCTCCGATATTCTCACCTACATAATAATCGCTTAACTTTTTATCCGGGTTGTTATACTTGGTGATGATCGAGGTATAATGGGATAAATTAAAGCCAATGCTGTAATGGAATGGCTTGGTTCTGAGATTGAACTCATTCTGCCAGGATACGGTAAATTCCCAACCGCTGGTTTTCAGATCGGCGTAATTACCCTTGGGAATGGCAGCCCCCAGGACATCAGGCACGGTCGGACCGACTGTAAACATATTGGTCGTCCTTCTGATATAGCCATCCCCTGTAAAGGATAAGCGGTTATTCAACAAGGTCATGTCCAGTCCCAGGTCCTCCGTTGTGGAAGTTTCCCAGGTGAGGCCGTTGGGTATGATCGCGGGGCGGCTGGTTGTCGCCGGTAATTGCCCGTTAAGGACCCTGGATGACTGGATGATCCTAAGTGTTTCCAGGAACGTATAAGGATCGATGTTCCCGTTTCCCAAAGATCCGTAGGAGGCTCTTATCTTGAGATCCGAAATGGCCTTGTCCGAGACATGCCAGAAAGATTCATTGGAGATACGCCATCCGGCGGAAACAGAAGGGAAGAATCCAAATTGCTGGTTGGTGGGAAATTTGGAGGAACCGTCATAGCGGCCGTTGACTTCCAGCAGATAACGGTCCTTATAGCCATAATTGAACCTGAAGAAGCCGCCTAATATATCCCATTGCTTCCAATCTCCTCCAGTGGTGACGGCCTGACCCAAAGCAAGATTAATGCTCTGCGCATCCGGATAGATCAATCCGTTTCTTAGCACCATGGTACTGTCAAAAGCGGATTGTTCAAAATTATAGCCGATCATCGCCTTAAAATGATGGATACCGTTAAAGGTATTTTCATACTCTGCATACAAGTTGGCAGCCACATATCCGGTTTTGTTGTAAACACTCTGGAGATCATTATAATTCAGGCCTACATAATCAATCACTCCCGGTTTCGTACTGTAAGGCACGGGTACCCGGATCCTTTTTTGGTTGTCATTGGTATTCTGGAAGGTAAAGTTGCCGTTTACCGTGAAATGATCATTAAAAAACTTCGCTACAAAGGCAGTGGTATTGGTTAACAACCTGTTGTTAAAGTCTATTCCGTTTTTACCATAATATAGGTCTCCTACGGTATAAGCGGCAGAATAGGTCAGTGTGCCATCGGGATTCAAAAGCGGTGCCGTGGCATGCGCCTCGTCAGACATGTTACGCCAGATCCCGCCCCCTTCTCCGACGTTCAGGGGGTTGTGGTAAGTCATGTTGGAATAGGAAATATTGTTGTTGACTTCCAGCCAGGGAAAGACCTGTACGGATCCCTTTGCCCTGAAATTATACATCCTGTAATTATCCGAATTGTATCGGAACAACCCCGTTTGATTATAATACCTGCCGGTGATATAAAAGCTGGCCTTGTCGCTGCTTCCTGAAATAGAGATGTTCTGGTCGACGGCGAAGTTGTGTGGTTTATACAGGAGCGCATACCAATCGGTATTATGATAATAGACGTATTCCCCGTCAGCGTTAAGTTCCGTTTTTGGCAACGAAGGATCTTCGTCATGTTTCTTAAGCGCGTCCAGGTATTCCTGGGAAAACTTCTGTGTCTTATTCACGTTCTGAGCAATCTGTGTGTAGTTGTAGGTTGCGGACCAGGCTTCAGAGAACATTTTGGACCATAGGTATCCGTTGGTCACCTCATCGGGAATCGCCGTTGGGCTCTTAAAGGAATAATTGGAAGAATACGTGATGGATGTTTTACCCTTCTTTGCGTTTTTCGTGGTGATGAGCACTACCCCATATGCCCCCCTTGCACCGTAAATAGCTGCCGATGCCGCATCTTTTAGCACGGTGACGCTGGCCACATCATTGGGGTTGATCATGCTGGGATCCCCTTCAACACCATCTATTAAAACCAGGGCATTGCCCTCCTGGCCGATGGAAGTTGTCCCCCGGATGTTAAAGGCAGGAGACTGAATAGGCTTCCCGTCAAGCATGGTCAGGTTCAGATTGGGGATCTCTCCCTGAAGTCCCTGGGTAAGGTTTGGCAAAGACCTGTTATCCAATACTTCACCGCTTACCTGGCTGACGGCCCCCGTAAGGTCCTTTTTCCGCTCCGTACCATATCCAACCACCACTACCTCATTTAATCCCGAAGAGGCTATTTTCATTCTGATGCTGAGGTGGGTGGTATTGCCAACCGCTATTTCCTGGGTTTGATAGCCGATATAGCTTACTTCCAACGTAGCATCGTCCGGCACCTCCAGGACAAAGGCCCCTTTGGCGTCCGTTACGGTACCCTGCGTGGAGCCTTTCACTTTGACGGTTACACCAACAAGCGGTGCACCGGTTGTATCCGTCACGGTTCCGCTTATTTCGTGCTGAGCCAAAAGATCTTCAACAGGAGGAATCACCGTTAAATGATGCTCAGATCCCTGATGGTGAAGGAACTCCCCGGAAAAAGCTACGGGCACCTCTTTTGATCCGGATTTCTTCAGAGGGACGCTGATTGAATTAATGTCATGCAGTTCATCATCATACAGGAGGTGGAAATCACTGTTTTTTGTCATATTGTTGAACGCTCCTGTTCCAACAACAGGATTCCTTTTGAGTGGAAACATTTCATGAGGGGAGGGATATGCCGAAACCTGCAATGTAGCAAGTAACAAAATCGGGGAGATGAGTTTTCGGCAATACTTTACACTATGAAGTAACCCATCGCCTGCAGTAAAACAAGACAATAGTATTTTTTTCATACTTTTGTTTTGAAAGATTAGAAAAACAAGAGCCAGGAAGATCCTTCATGATTTTTCCTGCTCTGAGCGCTTTCATTTAGGGGAAGAGTTACCGCTCTTCCTCTTTGTATGTAGATCAGTCGACTAACCATAGCGAATGTAATGTATAACCATATTGATGTCTTTATTTAGCATTTGAAATAATGATAACAGGTACCTTATCAAGGGTTAAAAAAAATTGGAGAGCTTTTATCCGATAGTAAACAGGTGCAATTATTCGTGGCATTAACAAAACGCTGATAAGTAAAGCCCTTCATCCGGATTTTCATTTCGTGCGGATGATCGAAAGGACCGTGGGAAGCTTTTTAAGCCATGCTTCTTTTGTATCTTCCGGCAAGCCAACTGCTTCATGCTTTGACAGTACCAACCCGGCAAAAATTATATTTTTGAAAAGTTGGTTTCTTCTCTTCCCGGAGCATTTCCGGGGAGTGGTGGGGTAGCTTATAATGACACAGTTGCCTCCCTTTTTAAAATGTACGAGCGCCTAAAAGAACCAACAATAGGTTAAAAAGGAATTTATCAGTGTCCCATTTTACGAATGGAATCGCTTCCTAAAGATAAGCAAAAAATAAAAGCACCGCCAAAAAAAAAATAAAAAAAATAAAAAAATAACGGCTCATAACCTGTTGTAAAAGAAATTGAACGGTTCACAGGGCGCTTCGACATATTGACCGGCATTTTACGACGTTCCGGGGTCAGGGAGCGCAAAATATGCAAACCTCTCTTTCCGGGTAAAGACGCTTTCATCTTCGGCTGTGAAACACCACCACAGGATCAGTAACGCTGCCCATAATAATATTACCAATACACGTCCTTTCCCAGTTTTTTAAAGCTGCTATCATAGCAATCGTCATTTTTTTCAAATTTTAAAGTATCATGCAAGCATGGTTCCTTCCTGGATCATTCGGCTCGAATAATCCTGATGATTATACAACGCTAAAACCCGGGGTTCTGGATCAGTTTGGGGTTCCTTTGCATTTCGTCGAACGCGATAGGTAAGAAATACATTTTGTCATCCCAGTGTCGCGGTTGGATGTCTATTACCTTGTACCTGTAATCATAATACGTGCTCCGGTCAGCCCTGTCCTTTCCTTTGACGGCTATCTCGATTCCCTGAGCATCTTCATTCATCACCTTCGGCGCTATCATCCATCGCCTGATATCAAAAAACCGCTGGCATTCGAAGGCCAACTCTACCCGGCGTTCATTGCGATATTCGCTCATCAGCTGATCGCCCGTTAGGCTTGGTCCAAATTCCGGCATGCCGGCCCGCCGTCTTATTTGATTGAGCGCATCACGGGCAACCTGGTATTGACCAAGTTCGATAGAAGCCTCCGCATAATTCAGCAGGATTTCCGCATAACGCATGAATGGCCAGGGAATCTCCTGGGAAGCTGACAGAAAATCATTGGAAGGGTCTACAAACTTGCGGAGATAATAGTTACTGTAACTGCCATTCCAATTCTCTACAGGCCCATTCCTCGTATCAATGCCGGGTAAGGTGCTTCCATCCGGCAGGGTGATCGTTTTAAAGGTCTGAATAATGCCAACAGGATCAAAGCTTGCAGCATCGGAATGACGTTTAATCCAGCGAGCCCCATCATAAAAAATGGTAGCATAAAAGCGTGGATCACGATTCTGATAGGGATGGGCCGCCTCTGCCGGGTTATTCCAGCTGAATTTAGAGCCGTCACGCATTTCATAAGCGTCTACCATTTGCTGGATCGGCGAATTTTCCCCGTAACCATCATAACCGTTTGGACTGAACCATAACCCGACATTGGGGGCTTTGTTATTGACACTTGCAAAACGGCTCAGGATGACCTCATCATTGGTTTTACTGAGAAACAAATTTGAATAGTTTTCGGCCGTTGAGTCACCCGGCGCGGGATCAGCATCATAAAGGTGATAGATTCCCAAATCCATTACCGCCTTGGCAGCCTCTTGCGCGGCTTCCCAGCGGGCGTGCCGGTCGGAAGCGGAGGCGTTCGGATAACCCAGTTCGGGGATACCGGAAGGATCCAGATTGTACAGGTCACTGGCCGCATAAAGCAATACCCGCGACTTCAGCGCCATAGCCGCTCCCCTGGTTGCACGGCCAAGATTATCCCCTGAATATGACAACGGCAATAAAGCAGCTGCGGAATCACAATTATCCACAATGAAAGTGATCGTTTCTGCAAAAGTATTCCGGGCGATGGCAGTGCTGTCATCCAATCCATAGACCTTGGTAATCAGTGGCACGCCGCCGTAGGTTCGCATCAGGTTCTGGTAAAAGTAAGCACGCAGAAAATAGACCTCCCCCTTCATCCGATTAAGCTGCGCAGTGTCCACGGATGACCCGGTCGTTTCTGTTAAAAACACGTTGCATTGCCTGATGTAGGAGTAAAGACTGCCCCAATCCAGATAATTGAACCTGCTGCCACCAAAAACATCACGGTTGCTTGAGGTAATCGTTGACTGCACAACGGCGTGGGCCCCATTTGTCCAGACGGATTCATCATCAAGGTCACTCAGGCCGCTGGTGGAATTGAACTCCCCAAATCCAAGCCCCCGGTATATATTGTTTACATAAGCCTGCATCAGTGATGCGTCCTTCCAGACAGCATCACTGGTGATCTGGTTCAGGGGTTTTACATCCAGTAATTTGGTGCATCCTGATGCCAGGATTAACAAACACCCCAGTGCCGGAAAGATCATCAAGTGTTTTTTCATGACGAAAATATTTTTACTTTTAAATAGCAAATGGAAGCTTATTAAATATCTTTAAAATGTCAGGCTAACCCCAGCGTTCATTACCCTGGTCTGCGGATAATAATCTCCTGCCGCATTGCTTGCTTCGGGATCCATTAATTTGAATTTATCCCATGTGATCAGGTTGTAACCATTGACATAGACCCGAAGGTTCTCTAATCCTCCTAACTTCGCCAGCAAGCTTTTGGGCAGGCTATAGCCTATCTCCAGCGTTTTAAGCCGGACATAATCCGTACTCCTCAAAAAGTAAGTATTGTCATTGCTTCCCTGGGGAGACCAATAGGCATCTGTCCTGTCAAATGTACGGGGACCTGAATAAGGAGTTCCGCTGGGGTCCGGGGTCAATCCTTTCGGATCACTTGGATCCGGTATCCATCGTTTGGCTGCGAAATCGGCGAAATAGTTCCCGATGTCACCGGACTCAGTGGACACATACTGAACGGCGCCGGCAGAACCCTGGAAGAATATGGTGGCGCTAAACTGCTTCCAGGTACAACCAAGCGTAAGACCACCCGTCCAGTCCGGTGTGCCATTCTTATTCACCCGGATGCGGTCATCGGCATCAATTTTACCGTCACCATTGACATCTTTAAAGATAAGATCTCCGGGACGCGCCCCCGGCCAGTGAGGATACCCGTCCACCTGCTTGGTGTTCTGGAAAACCCCGGTCACCTGATAATAAAGGGCTGTACTTATTTTCCTCCCTGTGGAACGCTGGTAGTCCGGCGCCCCGGGTGGTTCATCCCAAAAAACAATCTGCGTAGTAGAATAACCGCCATTTAAAGCTACCTGGAAGGAGAGATCTTTGTTTATTTGCTGATTCCAGGAGATGTTACCATCGTACCCCCAACTTCTTACTTTTCCTAAATTTTCACGCGGAAGCGTCAGCCCCGTGCTTCGGGGAACCGATGCGTTCCTTTGGATAAGGATACCGGTTCTGAGTTCATTCCAGTAATCGATGGTAAAAGAGAGCCTGTTGTTTAAAATGACGCCGTCTACCCCGATATCCAGTTGATTGGAACGCTCCCAGGTGACCTCGGGATTGGCTACGCGTGACTGGTAGATGCTGGGCACCACCTGGTCAATTCCAAACACATAGCCTCCGCCAAACTGATAGCCACCAAGATACTGCTGCGCCTCCACCAGGGAATTGGGATCTGTGATGTCGTTACCGGTCCGACCCCAGGAGGCTCTCAGCTTTAACTCATTGAAAAGACTAACATTGTCTTTGAAAAACGGTTCTTCTGTTAACCGCCAACCCGCTGAAAATGCCGGGAAAAATCCGAAGCGCGTGTTGGGTGGGAAAAGATAGGAACCATCATACCGGCCAACAAACTCAAAGAGGTATTTTCCCTTGTAATTATAGTCGGCGCGACTGAAATAACTCATCCGTGTTCCATGGGCAGCAGACCCATCATTACTCCAATCTTCCTGGCCACCCGCAAAGAGCTCAGGAATCGATGTGGAAATAAAATGCCGCCGGAAGGCTTTAAAATTAGCATCCTGGAACCGTTGCTGTTCAGTCCCCACCATCAGCGCAATATTATGATCTCCAAAACTATGCTTGTAGTTGGCTACCAGGTTTTCCAGGATATTTTCCTGCTGATAAGAGGTCTGTGTAAGCTGGGGATCGGTAGGTCCTCTTCGGGCCGGGGTCAGGAATTGGGTGGGATCCTTCTTGCCATTATTGATGTAGGCTTGCTTATCAAAGCTATACAACGTCCAGGGTTTTTGCCAGTCCTTTATCTGCTCAAATTCCTTGTTGTAGGAAAGATGTCCTTGCAAGTCAAACCCTGTGAAGCCGGGAATCGTAACATCTAAAGAAACATCCCCTGTCATATAATACCGTTGATTCCGATCCGTTCCGGTTTGCGTCGTGCCGGTCACGACGGGCTGGACACCATTTTCCTGGTCCGGACCCGGAAATCCGTTTGGAAAATAAGCAGGATCAACGGGTCTGCCCCTGATCAGCATCCTGAACGTTTGGCCGGCTGAAACCGTGGGAAAGTTCCGGTCTTCCTTACGGCCACTCAAATCAAAGGAAAGTTTGATGTTTTTTGTTATTTGATCTGAAATGTTGCTTCTGAAATTGAACTGGTTATACCGGGTGGCGCTTCGCCTGTAGTAGCCATCTTCGGTTTGCGCACCCAACGAAAGAAAATAGGTCAGATTCGATGTACCTCCCTGTACCGACATATCACCGTTCATCTGAGGGGATCTCGGCTTTAAGGCAGCTTTAAACCAGTTTGTGCTGGGGTAAAGCCAGGGATCCCGATTGGGGTCATTATAAGCCTGGATATCTTTGCTTGAATAGGGAATGGGGAGTCCATGATACAAGGCCGCTTCGTTAAGCATCGCCATGTATGTGGGCGCATCAGCCATCTTGGGTACCCTGGTCGGTTGATTAAAGCCACGGTTAAAATTCAATGTGAATTGCGCTGGCTGGTTCTTACGGCCGCGCTTGGTGGTGATCAGGATCACACCATTGGCGGATTCCGAACCATATATGGAAGCCGTGGCATCTTTCAGGACACTGATGCTCTCGATATCGTTTGGATTCAAACGGGACAAGCCACCTCCCCGGTTGGGTACCCCGTCAATGACGATAAGTGGTGCATTATTGTTCAAGCTGTGGTTACCCCGGATAAGGATGGTACTGTTATCTTCTCCCGGTTCCCCGCTGTTGTTGATCGTTACCACACCGGGTAACTTGCCGGCCAGGGTATTGGAAAAATTGGTCACAGGCGCCTGCTTCAACGATGCCACAGATACTGTAGACACCGCACCCGTCATTGTCGCTTTAGACTTTGTTCCATAACCTACAACGACCACTTCATTCAACCCGGAGGCCGATATCTTCATCGTGATGGCTAAATTTGCCTTACCATCCACCATTACATCCTGGGTTTGATAACCAATATAGCTTACTTCCAGGGTGGCATTATCAGGCACCGTCAGGGCAAATGCTCCCTTACTATCTGTAACGGTTCCCTGACCGGATCCCTTCACTTTTACTGTCACCCCCACCAGGGGCGTTCCTTTTTCATCTACAACGGTTCCGGTTATTTTCTGCTGAACATACAGATGCTCTGGAGAAGATGTCATTGGTAGAAGACCCGCCGTCATGTTATGACGACCGAGAGATTCCGCTTCTGTCTGATCGATAAAGTATGAGGAGCTGGTTTCTTTTGCCATTACCCTCGCAGGGGTAGTGCGTTTTAGATATCCTTTATTGGGGATGATTTCTTTCTGTGGTTTATCACATCGGTCAGGTATATGACCGGGATCAAGTGAGCCAATTTCGGCGCCATTTGCATAGGCCGAAATCCGGAGGCATCCCAAAAAAACAACTATAAAAAAGATAAGCTTAGAATAAAGCAACAGCCGGGGTAATCCATCGCCAATAGAACATGACAATAGTATTTTTTTCATACTTTTGTTTTGAAAGGTTAGAACAATAGGAGTTCGTCGGGATCTATTCATCATGTTTCCCTGCTCCTAATACTTTCGATCCGGGAGAAAGAGTGCCAGCTCTTTCTCCCTTTTTCTATGCTATTTGTTAACCATACCGGATATCGTGCATTCCCAACGTATTTTATTGCAAACAAAATTATGTTCATTGTACGAACGTGTTGCCGGTAGTTTAAATAACCGGTAATTTACCGCCGACGAATTATTGGGCAAACATCTAATAAAACGGTTTAGCATCCTCACCTCATCTTTTTTTAAGTATAAGTCCTCATTATACAACTCATTTTTAAAGGGCTGGGATTTTAACCCATAACCTGATCTATTTTTCTAAGGGGGTGGGCAGTTGACAGAGCACTTCCTATTCGCCAAGGCACCATTGTCCGGTATAAGAAAAAGGAGCACGCAAATACAATATTAAGAATAATTACCAACCATAAAGATACCGCAAAAAAAAGAAATGTCAATGAAATAAAGAAATAAAAAACATAAAATTAATAAAACCGTAATATATATGAAATAATATGAAATAGATAACAGCGGTACCTGCAAGCAGATATCCAAGCCAAGGTGCAGGGAATAATTCCTGAAAAGAAGGATATAACCCTATTGGTAAGCTCCCCAAATCAAGGCATTATAGAAAATTGGCTTTAAGCACATGGCCAACTATCAACGTTGCGAAATAGAAGGCAATGGTTGCAGCGCTGTTTGGGAATTACCAGCGCTCCCATCAGCGAATCATTGGCTGCATGGGCCGGGGCCGGATATCGAGGATCTAACCAGGTTGGAAATTCCAAGCTTATCACAGGCCATAGGATTATCAGGGGATCGCCGCCATAGATAGCAACATGTTTTCATATCGAGGTCGCTAAAGAAATTGTTTGAAGGCTTTCATTAAGGATATGAGCAGAGTTCTCCTTTTTCACCTGGTATCGAATTACCATACTCCATACCTAAAATGTCCCTATAGTACCTTCTAAAAATATGTGTAAATATATTCTTATAATTGATCTCTCCCGTGGTCGGCTCTTTGCGGCCCGGTACTGCGCCTATTTGAAAATAGCCTTATTCAGCTTTTACACATTATTCAGCTGCGGAGATCCGATACATCTTAACTCCATGGGAAGGAACATCGGAACGGATCAGTCCATCCGTACGTTTTTCCTGCTTGTGACTCCACAAGTCTCGAACAAGATAACTTTCTGATTTTTTTATAGCAATATCCTTAAGTTTCATCGTCATAAAGGCGGACTCTTCTCCCCTGTTCAATAAAAGCACCGCCCAGTCTCCGTCTGCCAACGCCTTGACCCATATCTCTCTGTCGCCCTGATCCTTTAACTTATATCCTTCCTTCCCGGCCGGATCCTGGTCTATAGCAATTACATCTTTGTTCGTAAGGATGGAAAGTGTTTTATTCGACATATGCCTTAGGTCGTTACCAGCAATTAAGGGGGCTGCAAGAATACACCACAAGCTAAAATGTGTTTCATATTCAGTATTGGTCATGCCGCCGTTTCCTACTTCAAGCATATCGGGGTCATTCCAATGTCCTTTGCCTGCAAATTTGGCCAGCCCGACCTGCTGGTCCAGAATGTGGGTCATGCTGTTCCAGCTGTCCCTGATATCACCTGTAGTGCGCCAAAGATTACCTAACTCCGGTGCCCATTCCCAGGGACGGTTGCTTCCCCATTCGCAAATGCTAAACACGATAGGATGACCGGCAGCATCCAGTGCTTTCCTCATTGCGGTATAACGTTCTATGGCGGGACGTCCCTGATTATTACAATTATCATATTTCAGATAATCCACGCCCCATTTAGCAAACATTTTTGCATCAGCTTTTTCATGATCGAGGCTGGCGGGCCACCCCGCACATGTCTTTGTTCCGGCAGAAGAATAAAGACCTATTTTAAGCCCTTTCTTGTGTATATAGTCTGCCAGGTATTTCATCCCATGGGGAAATCTCTTGGGATCTGCATGCAGATTACCATCGCTATCTCTGTCCAGCGCCATCCAGCAATCATCAAGGTTAATGTATTCATACCCGGCGTCTTTCATTCCCGATTCAACCATTGCATCAGCCTCTTCCATGATGAGCTGTTCGTTGATATCACGATGAAAATGGTTCCAGCTGTTCCATCCCATCGGAGGCGTCTGAGCCAAATTGTCCACCGGCTTTTCGCTTGAACGAGCCGTATTTGCAGGCCGTTTTGGCTGACCAACGGCAAAATTAGCCTGAAGCGCCAAAATTAATCCAAGAATAACCGATGCGGAAAAAAATGAATATACTCCTTTTCTCATTTGAATGGTTTTTAGTGATCAAAGATATTGCTATAATTGATAATTTATTATTATTCTGCAATATACTAAGATATGTGACTAAATTCACTAATTGATTCTAATGCTCACTGGTAGCAAGTCTGGTAAGCATCCATAACGACTATACGCATTTTGGGGATATAACGTTCGACGAAGGATCTTTTCGCTGGAAGTATGCAATAATATTGTTTCTGCTGCTACCACCTCCATCTTATCGGGCAATTCACTTTCTTTCGAACATTTGAACGACCGTTCCTCTTCACCCCATCCTCTTCCCGGGACTTTCGATGCGAAATTTCTCAATGTCTGACCATAGTTCTCCCCATACCAGCGGTTGCCAATGTCATTCCAACGGTTGTAAATAGCCAAAAAGTAAACGGAACATTATCCAGACTGAAATTGATTGCCTGACACATGATGGTAATATTCATACGCATCATTTGATTATTCCAGGAAAGCTTATCAATTCTTAACAGGATGATCTGTCATCTGAAAAGTCAATTGACCACCTTTT
Source organism: Chitinophagaceae bacterium (assembly GCA_036278455.1). GTDB lineage: Bacteria > Bacteroidota > Bacteroidia > Chitinophagales > Chitinophagaceae > FW021-bin31. Next base: position 16,794 of record DASULB010000375.1, read on the forward strand.
ATAATATCCGCATGAGAAATAAAATAACCAGAAAGTGGCTTACCATTTAGCGTAATGGATTTAATGTACTTGTTCTTATCAGAAAGATTTAAGGCTTTTATCTGGAATTGCTTGCCATTTTGCAAATCCAACGTGATCTCAGGAAACTGAGGTGCACCAATAGCATATTCTCCCGAAGCAGGTGAGACGGGATAAAAGCCCATTACACTGAAGATATACCATGCTGAAGTCTGGCCACAATCATCATTCCCATTGATTCCGATGGGCTCATTTCTGTAATTCACTGTTGAAGTTTGTTGCCTTGCTAATTCCTGGGTTTTCCATGGTTCACCACAATAGTCAAATAAATAAATATAATGTTGACCCGGTTCGTTGTCAGCACGATAATGCCCTCCGGCAAAGTTCTCCGTGAGCTTTTTTGCAAACTTTTTATTTCCACCCATCATCTCTATCATTCCTGGCACATCATGCATGGCACCAAAGGTATAAGTCCAATTTGTACCTTCGGTAAAACCGGCATTTACCTGGCTATCCCAATCACCATCATATTTCCTGGGGGCCATGAACCCAGTGGATTTATTATATACATTCTGATAGTTCCGGCTCCAAGCCATTAGCTTTTTATAATCAGATAATCTACCCTGCAGCCTAGCCACCTGTGCCACACAGTAATCATCAATAGAAAACTCAATCGTCCGGGAAACGGATTCATTCACCTTATCGCTGGGCACATATCCTATGGAATGATAATAACTCAACCCTCCCCGGCCTTCATAACTCGTCCAGGGATAGCGATCGCCCCATACTTTCCTGGTATCACAATCCGGCGGTATCATGGCGTCTTTTCGCATTGCATGATAAGCCCCTGTGGTGTCAAAATCCCTGAACCCTTTTACATAAGCATCTGCAATCATCGCATCAGCATGCGTTCCAATCATAATGTTGGTATAGGTAGGATTCGGCCACTTAGGCATCCACCCACCCTCCTCATACATTTGAATTAATGACTGAATCATCTGGTTTACGCGTTTCGGCTGAATAATTGTCAACAAGGGATGTAAAGCCCGAAAGGTGTCCCAAAGAGAATAATCGTTATAGGAGATGCCTTCATGTATGGTATCATCAAAGGCGCTATAATATTTCCCATATTCCGAAAATTCACGCGGGAATAAAAGGCAATGAAACAATGCAGTATAAAAGATCGTTTTCTGATTGAAAGAAACATCGCCCCCTAATTTGATAGAGGATAAGGCTTGCTCCCATTTGTTTCGGGTGGAGGCAACAATTTCCTTTATGTCCCAGTTCGGTATTTCTTTATTCAGGTTTTCCCTGGCCTGGTCAAGACTAATAAAGGAAGTGGCTATCTTGACTTTTATTTTTTCATTCTTTTTTGTCCTAAAGCTGATATATGCACCCATTTCGGTCCCATATTGCTGCTCGGATTGCGAATTGATGCTATCACGGTTCCATGTCCCATATATGTCAAATGGCTTATCAAACTGAATAATAAAATACCCTTTAAAGTTTTTGAGCCCCGGTCCCAACTGCGAGGATTGCCTGTCCGGATTATAACCTGTAATCTCCCCTTTCCCGTTATCAATATGCACATAGCCCCTGAGGGAAGCTAATCGGGGGGTTAGATCATTAGCATGGTCGGCCAACGTTGAATCCAGATTTATTCCTTGAATAATGATATGCGATTGGGATGATTGAGGGAAGGTAAATTGCAGCAACGCACAACGACTGGTAGCTGAAATCTCAGCTTTGATCTTTTTATTATTCTTGGTGTCCAACAGCGCAGAATAATAGTATGGCCTGGCAACTTCATTTCTATGATTAAACTTCAATCTCCGTTCCCTGGGCAGGACACGCAAATGACCTATTTGAGGCATTACGGATACATAACCATAATCGCCCATCCAAACAGTTGGTTGATGGGTCGCCAGGAAGCCAAGTATAGTAGAATCCTCATATTCATAGGCCATACGCGATATTTTGTTTTCGCAAGTCTGCGCTACAAAATTGGTCATGGCAAACGGCTCATTTACACAAGGCATCGTTCCGCCACCATCCAACCCTGGATGAAACCCTGTAATAGCTGTTCCTATTAAGGGATTAACATAGTCTACCGCTTCTTTTAACTGATGTTGCTTCTGGGCACGGGCGATCCCCACTATGCAGAAATTAGCCAGGAAAAGGCTACAAATAACAACATTGGCTTTTTTTCCCATTGAATCTGTTTTTCTACTCCATCATCATTATTTCGGTGCCCCTCTACCAAGTGGAACAACAATCCATATCATCTCCAAGCAGGATGGCTGCCTGCCGCGACTAGATCTGTGATAATTGATCAAGTGGGCGATGCACACAATTCCATACCTTGGTGCCAAAGCCGTTACCGAAAGAGATCCAAACCTGTTTGATGCATGTTAAACCTTTGGTTACTTATCTTAGGGAGATAGACGTCTTCTTGTTTGTGATAGAAGAAAGCCTATAATTAGCAAATATTAAAACAGTTTAATTATACAACACCTTTCTGCTATATTAACCAGCACTTCCATGTTTTGTGTATGATGGAATCTTGCTTTTTGGAGAACTCACTCACAACCTGATTGTCTCAGGTAAATACTTTTTTACCAAACTATTGTAATAGGGCCTTAACTCTTCCAATACGGGAGGGGTCGGACTCTTGGAGTAAAGGTCATAGGGATTGAACTTCCTGACCCATTCAAACATCTCCCGGTCATGGTCATCCAGCAGGTGATCATAGGCGTTCTCACGGTGCTGGGAATAAAAAGAATGATAACGGATCATATACAGGGCCGATTCGGGCAGGTAATCCTTCATGATCTGGTACATGTATTCATCATGGCCCCAGGACAAATGAACATTCTTTAAGCCACATCCCGGCTCGTAGATGCCGTATGGGGTATTGTATCTTTCATCATAAGTGTCAGGGTTGTCCTTAAAAAACTCAGGATATACGATCTTATCTGAAAACTTACATCCTACAGGAAAGGTATCTCCGACCACTGCCCACTGCGGTTCCCCAAAAAGACACAGTACCTTACCCAGATCATGGATAAAGCCTGTCAGTACGAACCAGTCAGGATGACCATCGGCACGGATGGCTTCCGCCGCCTGCAGCAGATGCTGCAACTGATCCAGTTCGATATCAGGGTCAGAATCATCCACCAGCGTATTGAGGAAATCCATGGCATCCCACACCTTTAACTCCTTTCGGTTGAACTGCAGGAATTCCTTTTTCTTTTCCTGTACAAAATCATAAGTCTGGTATTTATGATTAAGCCGGTAAAACTCCTTTACCGTGTCACGTACCGGATTATCATAATTCCTGTATTCCTCCTTGGGCTTGGCTGGTTCACCCGCCGTCGGATAGCGATCCAACACATCATCTTCCCAATGTTCGATGGTTTGCAGCGGATTAATCTCCTGCTCTGAAAAAACATGCTTGTCTTTCATGATGTTATGTTTTAAATGGTATCCAAAGATAATCAATATTCATCAGACGTAAGGCTTAGGAGCCGATTTAGGTTGATTTGGCGAGGTCATCCGGATTTAGTCCCAGAGCAACTCTTCCCGGCGAGATCTTTACCAAAATACCGTATATAAGGCAGTAAGGATGCCGATAACCGATATAAACATTCAGTAAGAATTAATAAGCCTATGCTCAAAAGGATCTGGTATCCTGGCTTCCAACGGAATATAAGAAAGGCAACGAGCATCGTAAATGACAGTTGGGTTAATACATTCCAAAGTTCAAATGATAAATGATCACCCCGTACGGCATAATCCAAGACACCCCAAAAAACGAGCCACCAGCTTCTCTTTATGCCATGTTTTGCCTATTGCTTCCATGATTTACCATTCGCCGTTTGCTTGATTAGTGAAAATGCCATAGCCGTACCGGCAATGAACATGAAAGCCGGCTGGATAAATCCCATAAATGCAAGCCATGCCAGGGATAATGCGAAAACTGGGTGACTATTTGATGAAAAAAAGAAGATGGAGGTGTCGTTTTAAATAGATGTTCAAATAGTCCGGAACTATCTACCATCAATAGTACCATCACCAATCCCCTGTAAAAATCCAATGACGCAAGCCTTCTGCCACTCGCAATATTTCTTTAATACCACCCTTTACTGTCATATATAAATAATTCTTACTTGATTGAATTTCAATGTCTCAATGAGGCGTCAGGTCCTCTGAAAAGTCATATGTAACAATAAGCACCAAAAATTGGAAATATTTCCCTGCCGTTCAAAACCAGAGACTTTTTCTTACTTTTTTAGAAACAATATATTAGCAGGGATGATTTGTCTGCTAATACCAGGCCCCTTACAAAAAGCATCCAGCCAAAAGCCGCCTAGCGGATTAAAATAGTCGATGCGGATCTCATGCATACCCTGAGTCAAATAAACATCTCCGGATTTTGTAATCACCCCATGAGGTCCGTCATTGTCCACTACCTCATTATGATCAATATAGCGTTTGCTTCCATCATCGGAGGCTGTATAAAAAGTATAATTTCCAGGTTGACCAATGGAAATGTATCCGTTGAAAACAACTCCAAAAACATCATTGCCCGGATCCAACAATGCAAATTCATGAGATATCCATTCTTTCCTTGCCTTTAAATGCGTAAAGTCCGGAGGCGATTTCCAAGCGGCTGCCGCCGGCCCTTTTAACCCGTTAACAGACTGAATATCAGCAGGGTTTATTTCAGAAGCACTACTTCCATAATCTGTACCGGGTGTTTATAATTTAGGAAACACTTCGTCTCCGATTAGAAGAACTTCCCAGCAATTGATTTGCCTGTTCCAGATCATCCAGTATACCTTTATAAGCGTTTTCCTGTTTTTCATACTTAGGCTTGCCAATATCTTTTAACGCTGCGTTACTCGCTTCCCTGAACGGGATAGGCCCGTATAAATCAGTAAGGCACTGAAACATCCAGCAACGAAGGACCAGGGCGATGCCTTCATAATTTTTCATCCCTCGGTCATCTAAGGGTGTCAGCTTAAGCTTTTTATTTGCGGGCAATATGGAGGCGTTTTCGTATCACGCTTTTCTATAGCTTCAGTTCCCCCCATCCTTTTCTATATTCCCGCTTTATAAACTGATTGGCCTCTTCAAAATTTGTGATCCTCATATTTTCTCCATCCCATTTATAGGTAATATACCGCCCGGGATAACTGAATCCCCTCATGCTCCCATAAACAGGGTCATTCTTATTGACTTCTTTGCGCATATTAAAACTACGCAATAGAAGGTTGCCCATCAAAACAGTTTCAGTAAGCGGTCCCGCGTAGCCTACAAAGGGTGAATCCACCTCGGCGTTTCCATATCCTGCGATACAGGCATCCACCCATTGCCACCAATGCCCGTCCATTCCCCCTTTCACACGTGGGTATTTTTTTGGCACATTAATATCCTTATTCAGTGATAGCGGCAATAGCCTGGGGTCAAGACCGCCCCATCCGCAGGAAATTTTTCCCTTCGTCCCTATAAACAGCGTTCCTCCCTCAAAATCATTCCTTTCGGGCGTATCTGCCAATGCCTCATTCTCATTTACATCAGGATCCAATTCGTCAGGCCTGTCGGGGATCATTCCTCCATCCATCCAATAAAGTAGCAGGTCCCGTCCGTCTTTTAGCCTGAATTTATACCTGATTTTACTGGAAACAGGAATGCTTCTTGGATAAGAAGCCTCCTTAAATATTCCCGAATAAATCGTGCTGGCATTACAGATCACTTCTGTAGGATAACCAAGATCCAACAGCTTAAAAGACGGGCCTATGATATGACAGGCCATATCACCGAGTGCTCCTGTACCGAATCGCCACCAGCCACGCCAATTGAAGGGGACCAGATTATCAATATAGTCTGTCTGCTGGGCGGTACCCAACCATAGATCCCAGTTTAGTTCTTTAGGAACCGCAGGATGGTGGTCTGGCCATGGGATCCCTTGCGGCCAAACGGGGCGGTTTGTCCAGTTGTAGACTTTCTCTATATCACCTATTAATCCAGCATCGAACCATTCCCGTAAGGTACGCATACCATCGCAAGAAGCGCCTTGATCTCCCATTTGGGTGACTACTTTATATTTTTTAGCTGCCTCCGTCAGGATACGGGCCTCATAAATATCATGGGTAAGCGGCTTTTGTAAATATAAATGCTTGTTTAACTTCATCGCATTCAAGCCTACAATAGCATGATTATGATCGGGAATGGCAACAGAAACCGCGTCGAAGTGCTTACTCTCTTTTTCAAACATTTCCCGCCAGTCATGATAAAATCCAGCCTTCGGGAACTCTTTCCGGCGGGGAGCTGCCATCCGTTCATCCACATCACAAAGAAAAGCTATCACTGCATTCTTTTTAGGTGCGTTGGCATAATGATGGATATCATTTTCCGCCTCCCCCCCACAGCCAACAGCCGCAATATATAATTTATCACTAGGCGCGACAAATCCTCTTCCGCCTAAGACATGACGCGGCACAATAGATATCCCAGCCGCCGCCAAAGCAGTATTTTTAATAAAACCGCCGCGGCTGATGAGTTTTTTGTCTTCGATATTCTTATTTTTTTCCACCATGACTATAATTTTTTGATTTTTATATTACGAAACCAAAGTTTTCCGTTTTCAGTACCCTGCAAGGCAATATGTCCCATATGGAAAGTACCGAATCCGGGCATAGCAGCGAATTTGGTATGCGCTATCAACCCACGCCAATGGTCATTCCATAAATAAGTATCCACCACTTTATGCCCGTTTTCAAACAACTGGAGGTGACCATTATCAGCTATCATCTCATAACGGTTCCATTGACCACCCGGGGTCACCCATTCAGTGTCTACCGGCACCAGATCATAAAGGGCACCTGCCCTGTGCATCAATATCCGGCTATCGGGACTACAGGCAAGGTCGGCTATCTGCATCTCCGGACCGGTGTTCCAGGTCTCCTTATATTGCGGAGCCTCTTGCACATAAAATAACAACCCGCTGTTGGCACAGGGCTCCATCTTCCATTCCATCTTTAAGTCGAAATTCTGATACACTCCATCCGAGGTCAGGTCTGCATAATCGGCAGGCTTGCTTTGACTATTCTTACTCAGGGCAATAGTGCCGGTTTGGACCATCCATGCACTTCCCGGTGTTTTCTCCAGATAGGAATGCCAGCCTTGCAGATCTTTGCCATCAAAAAGTAATTGCCAGCCGTCATTTTTTTCTTTTGCGCTAAGAGTATTGAGCCGTTGAGCATCAACCCTGCTAAAGGATAAGCATCCGATAATGCAAAGGAACAAACAGAACATATTTACTTTAAACATGATATATAATTTATATATTACCAGAAATACAGAAAACATAACTCATTCGAAAATTCTATCTCCTTAAATGCACAAAATCAAATGGATATTAATGAAAGAAAGGACCGTCAAATTCAGAATCTATCTGAAAATAGGTCACTCCTTCACGTTTCATCGTAGCAATATCTTCTCTGGCTTTTTCAAAGGGGTGTTTCGAGTGATCATAGCGAAAACTGTTAATCACCGCTACAACCTGTATATGATGCTTCCCAGCCTATCTTATATCGGAAGCTGACATTTCCTCAGGAGTTCCAAACAAATAATAATTTTCAGCTGCATATCCAGGCTTTTCCATGTTGCGTTCCAATTGCACTCTTGTACAACTTAGCTTAATCTTGCCCGTGAAAAATGGAGTTGATTCCGCTGTACCAATCATTAATGCTCCTCTCTGCAATC
>DASULB010000376.1:0-35595 GCA_036278455.1 Chitinophagaceae bacterium
AATGATTCGCTTCTGTGTGAAGGTTCACCTGTTCCCCTAAACGCCGCCAATCCCGGCGCCACTTATGAGTGGAATACGGGTGAACAAACTTCCGGCATCCTGGCAGACACCAGTGGCTTTTATAAAGTCACGGTGAGAAAAGGTATTTGCCGGGTCTCGGACAGCATCCGTATCCGGGAGATCTTAACCCCTGTCGTTCACCTGGGGGACGACACCACGATCTGCATCGGAGAACCTTTGTTGTTAGACGCCGCTTTCAGCGACGCGCAGCAATATCTCTGGCAGGACGGCTCAACGGATTCCGCTTACAGGGTATCCCGGACGGGAACCTACGTTGTCACCATCAGCAACCAGTGCGGGATGGCCAGCGGATCCATTCATGTTACAGCCGAAACCTGCGCCGATCACCTGGTATTCCCGACCGCTTTCAGTCCCAACGGGGACGGACAAAACGATTTCTTCAGGCCGCGTGTTTTTTTACGGGTCAGCCATTACAGTTTGGAGATTTTTGACCGGTGGGGACGGTCTGTATTCCGCAGTACCGATCCGGATGCCGGCTGGGAGGGCACCCGCAGCGGGATGCCGCTGGGGGTCGGCACCTACATCTGGATCGCGCATTATACCAGGGAAAGCGACCATCAACCCGTGTCTCAAAAAGGGTCGGTGACGCTGATACGGTGAGGGAGAGGAAGGACCCGAAGCCTTTGGATCACTTCTTTTTGGTTACCTTGGGAGCGAAAATAGCCAGCATGCGTTTGCCTTCCATTTTTGGCATGCTTTCCAACTGGCCGAATTCAGCCAGGCGTTCCGCGAATTTCAACAACAACAATTCTCCACGATCCTTGAAAAGGATGGCGCGGCCGCGAAACTGTACATAGGCCTTTACCTTGTTACCTTCCCGGAGGAACCGCTCCGCGTGTTTGGATTTGAAGTCAAAATCGTGTTCATCAGTATTGGGGGTAAAGCGGATTTCCTTTACTTCCGACTTGGCGGACTTCGCCTTGATCTCTTTATCCTTTTTCTTTTTCTCGTACAAAAACTTATTGTAATCGATAATCCTGCACACGGGAGGATCTGCGTTAGGCGAGATTTCTACAAGGTCAAGACCCAGGTTGCGGGCCATCCTGCGGGCGTCATCGGTAGGATAAACATCGCTTTCGATATTTTCTCCCACCACTCTTACTTTTGGTACCCGGATCCGCTCATTGATGCGGTGTTCGGGTTCTTGTCTTCTCCGGTATCCCCGGTTAAAATTTGATCTTCTCTGCATTAAATGTTTATTGGTTAGGAAATAAAAGAATTTAACATCCGGCGTCCGGATAAGATCCGGGAGTTGATGCCCCTTGTTTTTTGAATCAACTACCGGACCAATTTCACTAATATAAGTATTTTTTTAAAACTTAATAAAAAAATAACGTTAAAACCTGAACCCTTGACTGGGCCCGCCGGCCGGGCGTTCAGGGTCCAATGTTCCGCTGCTCACTGGAAGGGTTTTCTGGAATCGACCTCCTCTGTGACCAGGTGAATAAATTCAGCGACATCCATTTTGCCTAGATCTCCATGATGGTGTTTGCGGACTGCCAGTTTTTCCGCTGCAGCCTCCTTTTCTCCAAGAACGACCATATAAGGGATTTTCATCAACTCGGCATCACGGATCTTTTTTCCGATCTTTTCATTCCGCTCATCTATTTCAGCGCGAATTTCTGCATTTTTCAGCAACTTCAATACTTTTTGCGCATATTCGTTTGATTTGTCGCTGATGGGCATCACTTTGACCTGTACCGGCGCGAGCCATAAGGGAAAATTACCGGCGCAGTGCTCTATCAAAACGGCGATAAAGCGTTCCAGGGACCCGAAAGGCGCGCGGTGGATCATCACCGGCCGGTGACGCCCGTTGTCGGCGCCGATATACTCGAGTTCAAAACGCTCAGGAAGATTATAGTCCACCTGGATAGTCCCCAGCTGCCATTTTCTGCCGATGGCATCACGGACCATAAAGTCCAGTTTGGGACCATAGAAAGCGGCTTCGTTGTATTCGATGACCGCCTTCAACCCTTTCTCCTTAACCGATTCCAGGATCGCCTGCTCCGCCAGCTCCCAGTTTTCATCCGACCCGATGTATTTACTCCTGTCCACTTTATCGCGCAGGGATATCTGGGCTGTGTAATCATTGAAATTCAGGCTCCTGAATACATACAACACGAGATCGATGACCTTGATAAACTCCTCTTTGACCTGGTCGGGGCGGCAAAACAGGTGGGCGTCGTCCTGGGTAAAACCGCGTACGCGGGTAAGCCCATGCAATTCACCGCTTTGTTCATAGCGGTATACCGTCCCGAATTCAGCGTACCTTACCGGCAGGTCTTTGTAAGACCGGGGAGCGGATTTGTAGATTTCGCAATGGTGCGGGCAATTCATCGGCTTGAGCATGAACTCTTCGCCTTCCTGGGGGGTGGTAATAGGCCGGAAACTGTCCGCCCCGTACTTTTCATAATGACCGGAAGTGATGTACAGGTTCTTATGCCCGATATGGGGGGTGACTACCGGCTGATAGCCGGCGTCGGTTTGCGCCTGTTGAAGAAACCGCTGCAGCCGCTCTCTGAGCAGTGCGCCCTTGGGAAGCCACAAGGGCAGTCCCGCGCCCACTTTTTCCGAGAAGGTAAATAGTTCCAACTCCTTTCCCAACTTGCGGTGATCGCGTTTTTTTGCTTCCTCCAGCCTTACCAGATATTCATCGAGTTCTTTTTGTACGGGAAAGGTGATGCCATAAATACGGGTCAGCATTTTGTTGCGCTCGTCGCCGCGCCAGTAAGCACCGGCGATATTGGTCAGTTTGATGGCCTTGATAAATCCTGTATGGGGGAGATGCGGCCCACGGCACAGGTCGGTAAAATGTCCCTGGGAATAAAAGGTGATCTCCCCGTCCTTTAAGCCATCGAGCAGTTCCAGTTTATAGGGATCTCCTTTCTTTTGAAAGTAAGTGATCGCGTCCGCCTTACCGATCTCCTGGCGGAGGTAGGGATTTTTCTCCCGGGCCAGGGCGGTCATCTTTTGTTCCAGCTTCGCCAGTTCTTCATCGCTTATCTGCCGGTCACCCAGGTCAATGTCATAATAAAACCCGTTCTCGATGGCCGGGCCTATCCCGAATTTTACATCGGGGTACAGCGACTCCAGGGCTTCTGCGAGCAGATGTGCGGAGGAATGCCAGAAGGTCGATTTACCCTCGTCATCCTCCCAGGTCAGCAGTTTGACGGTAGCATCGCTGCTGATCGGGCGGGTAGCGTCCCACACCTGGCCGTTCACTTTGGCGGCCAGCACTTTACGTGCCAGTCCTTCACTGATGGACCGGGCAATGTCCAGCCCCGTTACACCCGCCTCATACTGTTTCACTGAACCATCGGGTAATGTAATATTAATGGATTGCATAAAAATATTGCTTCTCTTTTAGTTTTTGATGTTGCCTGTTTTTTTAGGTTGCCTGTTTCCTGATGTTGTTGCCCCCGCCAGGTCCGCGGACAGCGATGCGAAAATATAAAACTATCCAGACTTTACCGTATTTGACGCAACTTTCTGGAAAACGCTGAGGTGTATTCCTCTGCAGGACTGCAGCGTTTACCAGAAACGGTCCCGCTGTCTTCATGGATGCAATCATCATCCGGAAAACGACGGGATGCCCCTAGAACTTAAAGTTCCAGGTGACCGAAGGAATAACGGGAAACAGGGCGACTTTTTTGGCCTGGATTTTTAAACTGCCGTCCAGGTATCCTCCCTGCTGATCGAAATACAGGAAATAAGGATTCAAACGGCTATAGGCATTGTAAAGGGAGAAAGACCAGCTATGGGAAAATTTTCGGCCAGCCTTGGGTTTCGGATGATAAGTGGCCGAAAGGTCAAGCCGGTTATAAGGCTTCATCCGGTAAGTGTTCAGCTGGCTGTAATTCTGTGACAGGGTGCCTTCTATAAAATAAAAATTCTCCGGAAGCGTGATGGGATTGCCGGTGCTGAAGATGAAATCCCCTGCCAACGTCCAGCGGTCACTCAGGTGATAGCTGGCGACGACCGAAAGATCATGGCGGCGGTCATAACGGGCGGGGTATTTTTGTCCCCCGTTCAGATCCGGGAACCGCCTCCAGGTCCAGGCCAGCGTATAGCCTATCCATCCCGTCAGCCTGCCTTTCTGTTTATGCAGGAACACCTCCGCACCATAAGCCCATCCCTTGCCAAAGACAAAAGCATCCTGGGGATCTTCCAGCGAAGGGATATACCCCTGCTTGAATTCGATCTGGTTCCAGAGACTTTTATAGTAAACCTCCAGGGAGGTTTCGAAAGTATTGTCTTTAAAATTGCGAAAATAGCCCAGTGAATATTGCCAGGAAATTTCAGGACGTACCTTAAGGGTGCTGGGGACCCAAAGATCCGTCGGCAGGGTAGTACTGTTACTGGATACCAGATGAACATACTGGTAGTTTTTGGTGACAGCAGCCTTTACAGAGCTTTTGGAGTTCAGCTCATACCGCGCGATGAACCGCGGCTCGGCACCTATATAACTCTTCACGGGTTTCAGATCGCCATAGATGGTGCTGTCTGTCTTGTTGCCGCCATCATCTCTCTGGTAGGTTTTATAGGGGCCCACCTGCTGAAAGGCACTCATGCGCAGTCCCGCGTTTATTTTAAGTTTTCGGGTCACGGTCCAGTCATCCAACAGGTACACCGCTGCTTCATGCGCTCTTTTTGTAAAGGGGTTATCCGGGTTAAAGGAACGGTCGCCCGTACTGCCTGATACGGTGGAGGGCGTGAAAGTATGATAGGTGTAAAGGCCGCCGAATTTGATGTGATGATTGATCCGGGCGTAATAATCAACATCACTTCTGAGGCTCACGTCCCTGATCCCTGAGTGCAGGCCCACCGTCAGGTTATTCTGAGTGGCGTTGAAGGAAAAATGATAATTATTATAGATCACCATTGTGTTGGCAAAAAGCCGGGGACTGAACAAATGATTCCACCGGAGGGTGGCGGTGGCGTTTCCCCAGGGGATGTTGGTAGAGAATGTCTTCTCTTTGCTCCGGAAATTAAAGACATCCCGCCCTAAATAACCGCTCAGATAAAGGCGGTTGTGATCGGAAAAAATATAATTGGCCTTGGCATTCAGGTCATAAAAATAATATCCGGAGCCATGAAAGGAACTGCTTGAGGGGACAAATGGCTTGACCAGCAGGTCGGCGTAGGTGCGTCTGCCGGAAACGATGAACGAAGACTTGTTTTTCTTGATGGGCCCCTCAAAGGAAAAGCGCGTAGCGATGAGACCCACGCCGCCCTCTCCATGAAATTCCTTGTTATTGCCATCCTTCATGGTGATGTCCACCACCGAGGATAACCTGCCGCCATAACTGGCAGGCATGCCCCCTTTGATAAGGGTCACGTCTTTGATGGCATCGCTGTTAAAAACGCTGAAAAAGCCGAACAGGTGCCCGGGATTATATACCGGCGCACCATCCAGCAGGATGAGATTCTGGTCGGGGCTGCCGCCGCGAATGTAAAGTCCTGCGGTCGCTTCGCCGGACAACACGCCGGGGAGTAACTGGATGGCCTTTAATACATCCACTTCACCAAACAAGGCGGGCAGCTCCCGGATTTTTTTCATGGACAGGTCTATTTTGCCCATCTCTGTGGAGGCTACGTTCTCATCCCTCCGATCATCGGTTATAACGACTTCCTTCGCCTCCACAGACCGGGTATGCAGCTGAATGTTGAGGCTGATGTTCCGGTCCAGGTGAATGACCTTTACGTCGTGCTGATAACCGAGAAAGGAATAGGTCAGGGTATAATCGCCTTCGGGCAGGGAGAGGGAATAAAAACCGTAAGTATTGGTAAGCCCCCCCTCGTCTTTCGCTTTGACGGCCACACTCGCGCCCGGCAATGATTCACCGCTCGCCGAATCCCTCACATAGCCGCTGACAGTATAGTTCCGCTGGGCATGAACCGGCAGGGACAAACACGGGAATACCAGCACACCCAGGAAAAAAAACATCCTGTTCAACCGGTGCCCTGCGGAAATGATCTGATACCCCATACACGGACAAAGATAAGGATGTAGAGAAGACAAACGGCACATCCTGTCATAAAAAAGGGCCCTTCTTTGTCTCAAAGGGGGTATGACCGGGGTTTGATCTTAGAAAAGACTGTTCAAAACTGAAGGGTTTCTTTCAGCTCCCCGCAGCCAGGCATTTCGTCTCCATAGAAAGGATTGCTGATCTTTTTGCGGTCACTGAGCCAGTAAGCGCCGTTCCCGTCATTGAACATGGGACAGAAATCCCGGTAAACGGTCGTTCCTTCCTTTAACCCGACCGCTTTGATCAGGTCATAGGAGATACCCGAGATCATCTGGAGTTCCTGACGTTTGCCCAAGAGGGTCTTTTCACCCAGCAAACCCAATATCTCCCCGTCCAGACTTTCCAGGGAGGCGTGCGCCCGCTTATATCTGACCGAATCGGACTGCAGTTCATGAAGCGACAGGGTACTCATATTTTCCAGCAGATGCAACGCGGCCTCATCGGCGGCCACCGTATCTGTTTTGACAAACGCGTCCTTCAGCTGAAAATAGGTCTGGAGATAGGCGTCCATTTTTGCCGCCAGCGTATCGGAAATGTTTGCCTGCATCTTTACAACGGTGCTGTCGCTTTCGCCCGACTGCTGTTTATTCTGAGCGGAATGACAGGAACCCAGTAGGATGAGCAGGGCCAGGCCGGATAAAGTGGTACAAATCCTTCGCATAACCAATTCATTTTTGACAAAGATAAGGCATCCGGTAAGGAATTTGTATTTTTGCAAACATTTTAGAAAACCGGTTTCTGATATCAGAAATCCCGATTACTTTATCTATGCTTATTGCTTTAAACCATATCACTTTTGAGTTCGGTGCTCATACCATACTGAAAGATGCCACCTGGCATATCATGCCGGGCGAGCGGATCGGTCTGATCGGCGTCAACGGCGCCGGGAAATCCACTCTCCTGCGGATCATCAACCAGGAATATTCCGTCTCGGAGGGCAGTGTTGAAAGGGCAGGGGACGTTTCGGTCGGCTTCTTCAACCAGGACCTGCTCAGCTTTCAGAGCAGCGACTCCATCCTGGAGGTAGCCATGACGGCCTTCGAAAAGGCGCTGCTCGTGGAAAAGGCATTGGAGGAGATCACCGAAAAGCTCAGTCATTCCCAGGAGGAAAGCCTGCTTCATGAATACAGTGATAAATTACATGAATTCGAGGCCCTGGACGGCTATAACATCCAGCACCGCACCGAAGCCATGCTCGAGGGGCTGGGTTTTGCCACCGCTGATCTGAAGCGCCCGTATGATGAGTTTTCCGGTGGCTGGCGCATGCGCGTGCTGCTGGCACGCATGATGCTGCAGCAACCCGATGTCCTCATGCTGGATGAGCCTACCAACCATCTGGACCTTCCTTCCATCGAATGGCTGGAAAGATACCTTCAGCGTTACCAGGGTACCGTCATCATTACTTCTCACGACCGCTATTTCCTGGACAGGATGGTCACCAAGATCGTAGAAGTCTATCAGCAGCAGCTGGACCAGTATTCCGGCAATTACGCCTTTTACCAGCAAGAAAAGGCCCTTCGCCTGGATCAGCAACAACGCGCTTATGAAAACCAACAGGAATATATCCGTCAGCAGGAGAAGTTCATTGAGCGCTTCCGGGCCAAGGCCACGAAGGCGGCCCAGGCGCAGAGCGCAATGAAGCGGCTGGACAGGCTGGACCGGATCGAAGAAGTGGATGGCGGGCCGGGCAAGATCAGGATCCGCTTTAATACCGGTACAGTACCCGGAAAGATCCTCAGTACTTTAAAGGACATCCATAAGCAGTTTGGCGATAATATCATTTTAGATCATGCCGGCGCCGAAATCAACCGGGGGGATAAGATCGCACTGATCGGCGCCAATGGGAAAGGGAAATCCACCCTGCTTCGCATTATCGCGGGAACGGAAGATTTTAAGGGTACCAGGATCCCCGGCCACAACGTGGAGGCGGGTTTCTACGCGCAGCATCAACTGGAGGCGCTGAACCTGGACAATGACCTGATCACTGAGCTTCAACATTGCGGCAGCAGTGCTACCGAACAGGAGCTGCGTACCCTGCTGGGTTGCTTCCTTTTTTCCGGCGATGACGTCTTTAAAAAAATCAAGGTGCTGTCAGGAGGGGAAAAAGCGCGTGTCGCCCTGGCCAAAACCATTATCAGCAAAGCGAACTTCCTTTTGCTGGATGAGCCCACCAACCACCTGGACATCAATTCCGTGGAAATGTTGATCGATGCGTTACACCAATATTCCGGAAGTTATGTGCTGGTATCGCATGACCGTTATTTTGTCAATAAAACGGCCAACAAGATCTGGGAGATCGTCGGTCAGGAGATCAAGGTATTTGACGGCACTTACGCGGAATGGGAGCAGTGGAAAAAACGCATGGAAGCCGGAAACGCGCCTGCCAAAAAGAAACAGAAAGGATCGGGGAACAAATCAGACACGCCGGTGGATGTACCTGCTGCACCCGCGGATAAAGAACCAGCCGCCCCACCTGTGAAAAAGGTGATCAACAAAGACAACAAACGCGTCTGGGAAAAACAAAAAAAAGCATTTGACAAGCTGGAGACAGACCTCAACAAGTTGAAAGAAGATAAATCCAGGCTGGAAGCTGCGCTCGCCGACCCTGAAACTTACGCGGATAAGGATAAATTTCTGGAGGCCGAAGAAAAATACCAGTTAGCATCGGAGAAGTTTACAGCGTTAAACGCCGCATATGAAGATGCCTTTGAGAAAATGATGGCACTGGAGGCGGAGATCACCGGATAAAACGGGTTGTGCAGGTATATCATCAGCACCTGTTCAAGCAAGTATGGATATTGGGGATTAAAGTGTCATTACCCGGACCGGGTAGCCGGCGCCATCCTTTCTGATCAGCGTGACGAAGGATGGAAAAGTGATCCTTTTACCGGTCACTTTTAACCGGGCGACCCCTAAAGACGCTTCACCGTTATTATTTCCCTGAAAAACACGGCTTTCGTTTAACTGAATAATTGCTGCTCTTTGGTATAATAGGTCTTTCCGCCCCCTGTTTTTTTTGTCTCAATGGGCGCTCCGGTAGGGCTCTTCTCTTTTTGGGGATGGTGGATCAATAAAAAATCCCTGATCTCGCCACTGATCAGATCGGGGTGTTCCTTGCGAATCTGTTTTTCCGCGTGGGTAAGTACTTTATGGATGGAATGCGCAAGGTCCTTTACTTTATCCTGCGGAATTTTATCGCTGATGGAAAACGGTGAGATCCTCGCATCCCATAAGATTTCATCGGCATAGGCATTGCCGATCCCGCGTATGATGTGCTGGTTCACCAAAACGTTTTTGATCCTTGAGCGTGTGGCGGAAAGCTGTTCCTTTAAAAATCTGGCATTGACGGTTTTCGAGAGCGCGTCCGGCGCTTCAGGTTCCGGTGGATTCACCGAAGGTGTCGCCATGCCCTGATAATCGGTTAAGGCGAGACCACTGTCATCCGCAAAATGTATTTCCAGGATGGTGTGTTTTTGACCAGCGTTGTCCTGAAAGGTGGCAAAGGCGCCATGCAACATCAGATGGACGCCGAGCACGTTGCCATTATCACACTGAAACCGCAGTTCTTTGCCCTCCCGGTAGATCGTTTTCAGTTTCTGGCCCTCCAGCACGCGTTTAAATTCAGCGGCTTTCGTTTTTGTCCTTTTGGGATTCCGGAGCGTGACCGTTTCGATCTTTTTGCCGGAAAACTGCTTGTCAAGGTTACTGCTGATCACTTGTAAATCGGGTAACTCGGGCATGCTTTTCAGTTTATAGATAATTTGTTAGTTCAGGAAAAGGAGAAGGCTCTTCCCCTGATCGATGATCTCACCGGAATCATTTGACGGCAATCTGCTGCCAGCCAACCGTTTTCTATCCATTCATAATTTATGCCACAATCCTCTTCAGCAGCGGGGCACAACAATGGCATGGTTTTGAAAGTAATCGTCTTAATGAACGGTTCCATTCACATCGGCACTTCCGGGTGGAGTTACAAGCATTGGCGGCAACGTTTTTACCCGGAAGATGTTAAACCGCCGGTATACCTGGCATATTATGCGAAACATTTTAACACCACGGAAATCAACACCAGTTTTTACCATTTACCCAAACCTGAAACCGTACTACACTGGGTGGAGACCGTCAGAAATAGTTTCAGATTCTGTCCAAAGATCAGCCGGTACATCACCCATATCAAGAAGCTGAATGACCCGGAAGAAACCCTGCCAAAGTTCTTTGATCTGTTTGATCCGGTGAAAAGCCATTTAGGACCGGTACTCATACAATTACCGCCCAACTTAGTGTTTCACGAACAGCGGGCTACCGCTTTTTACAGAGCTTTAAAAAAATTCAGCGGATACCGGTTTGCCCTGGAACCGAGAAACGACAGCTGGTTCACCGGACAAAGCATCGCATTGCTTAAAAAGAACCGGATTGCCGTTGTCCTGGCGGATTCCGGTGGACGAAGAACGTACGCGGAGTACATCACCGCCCGGCACATCTATATCCGTTTTCACGGGCCGGGAAGTTTTGACTGCTCTTACGATGACAGGTTCCTGAAGAAATTTGCCAAAAAGATTCTCGCCTGGAAAAAAAACGGTCATGCCATATGGGCGTTCTTCAATAACGACGGGAACGCCCATGCGGTTTTTAATGCCAAAAAGCTGATCGAACTGACCGGATGAAATCGGCAAAACGGTACCTCAAACGTTACCTGTGGAATAAACACCTCACAACAGGCACGTTCTTTCTCAGGCTTTCTCATTGACAGGAGCCATAAGTGTCTTAACTGTCCTTTTCGGGTTCCCATTCGATGTCATCGGCATCTTCATCCTCAAGGTCCAGGTCTTCGAGGTCTTCCTCATCGAGCACCGGGTCCTCCTCGATATCGGGATCGGGATCCTGATTTTCATCTGAACCAGGAATGGGATGAGCGCTGTTTTCATCCTGATCCTCGGCCGGTTCCCGGCCTTCCTGCGATCGATCTTTCTCGGGTGTCATGATTATTTTTTTTAAAGGAACTGACTGAATTAACAAGCATCTATCAAAAATCATCTATCAAAACATACGCCAATCTGTGCTATATTGCCGGACCTAAAAAGCCAACCGCTACCACCTGCCGGGAATCATTTTGGATAATCACTTTAATTTAAAGCCATGGAAAAGCGGGATTATGATGCCATCGTAGTTGGCGCAGGACCAAACGGGCTCGCCGCCGCCATTACTTTGCAAAACGCGGGGCTGGAGGTGTTATTGATAGAAGGGAAGGAAACCACCGGTGGGGGGTTGCGCTGCGGCGGCTTAACCCTGCCCGGCTTTGTGCATGACATTTGTTCCGCGGTGCACCCGCTGGCGGTTGAATCCGCCTTTTTTAAAAAATTCCCTTTGGCAGAACATGGCGTGGAATTCATACAGCCGCCCATAGCGGCGGCTCATCCGTTGGACGATGGGAGGGCGGCGGTTCTTGACACCTCTGTTGAACGCACCGCTTTATCTCTTGGAGCGGACGGGGAGACCTACCTGCAATTGATGCGTTCCCTTTTAAAAATATGGCCGGGCATCGCTACCGATCTCTTAGGCCCTTTGCGCATCCCGGGCCATCCTGTTGATATGATGCGTTTCGGCATCCTTGGAATCCCTTCCGTTAAAAAACTCATCTCCCGTTTCCATACACCGGAGGCGCGTGGATTAGTGGCGGGTATGGGCGCTCATGCCATGCAGCCTTTATCAAACCTGACCACCTCTGCATTCGCACTGATACTGTCTGTTCTGGGGCATAAAAACGGTTGGCCGCTTCCCAAAGGAGGTTCCGGGCAGATAGCCCGTGCGATGACTTCTCGGTTCATTTCAATGGGCGGAAAAGTGGAAACCGGCCTCTTTGTTCATTCCCTGAAACAACTCCCTTCCTCCCGGGCACTACTATTGGATGTCACACCCCGGCAGTTGCTGAAGATCGCGGGCTACCGACCCTCGGAGATTTACCGTTGGCAGTTGCGCAGATACCGCTATGGGATGGGGGTGTTTAAAGTGGATTGGGCACTGGACGAAGCGGTTCCCTTTACCGCAGCGGCCTGCCGCCAGGCGGGGACCGTCCACCTGGGAAATACCTTTGAGGAGATCGAAAACAGCGAACGGATGACCTGGCAAGGAAAGATCCCGCCACATCCTTTTGTATTGCTGGCCCAGCCCAGCCTTTTTGATGATTCGCGGGCACCCGCCGGAAAACATACCGCCTGGGCCTATTGCCATACCCCGCCAGGGTCTTCCCCCAATATGACGGAACTCATTGAAAAACAGGTGGAACGTTTCGCGCCGGGGTTCAGGGATCGCATCCTGGCACGCCACAGCATCAGTCCCCGGGAGCTGGAGGCCTATAACCCGAACGATGTCGGCGGCGATATCAACGGGGGCGTTCAGGATATCAGGCAGCTTTTTACCCGGCCGGCCCTGCGGTTTTCTCCCTACCGCACTTCACAAAAAGGGATATACCTCTGTTCGGCATCCACGCCGCCTGGCGGCGGCGTTCATGGGTTATGCGGATATTACGCCGCCCAAAGGGCGTTGCGGGATATTTTCAACCGGGAAACCGGATAGCGCATACCGCTTTATCCGGTGTTCCTTTCGCCGTGATAAAACGTCTCAGACCTGGCTGGCCTCATCCGGCTTTTCGGTAATGGACAACCCCTGCATCCTGTCCCTGGATTTATTGAATATTTTCTGGCCGTTTTGTTTTCCCTTACGCAGGGCCTTGCGCTGTTCTTCCGGAAGCCTGACCGTATCCGCACAATGCTCGCTGCAACAACCCGCATATTTTTCAGCGCAGGCATCGCACTGGATAAAAAGCAAATGGCAACCCTCATTACGACAGTTGACATGCCGGTCGCAGGGCTTTCCGCACTGATGGCAATGGCTAAGCACTTCGGCGGTAACCCGTTCCCCCAGCCGGCCGTCAAAAACAAAGTTTTTTCCATGGAATTTCAGGGGCAGCCCCAATTCGCGGGACCTCCGAACATAATTGATGATCCCACCCTCCAGGTGATACACCTTTTGAAACCCGTTGTGCTTCATCCAGGCGCTGGCCTTCTCGCAACGTATGCCGCCGGTGCAGTACATCACAATGTTTTTATCCTTCTGGTCTTTCAGCATATCCACCGCCATGGGCAACTGGTCGCGGAAGGTATCCGATGGCACTTCAATAGCCCGTTCAAAGTGCCCCACCTCATATTCATAATGGTTGCGCATATCCACGATAACCGTATCGGGATCCTGCGCCAGTTCGTTGAAAGCTTCCGCATCTACATACTTTCCCTTCCGGTACATATTAAAGTCAGGATCCTCAATGCCGTCGGCTACGATCTTATCCCGGATTTTCACTTTCAACACCCAAAAGGATTTTCCATCCTCATCCACGGCGATGTTCAGACGGACGTTCTTTAAAAAAGGAATTGTATTTAAATAATCCCTGAAAGCATCCAAGTTGAAGTCGGGCACGCTGATTTGCGCATTAATCCCTTCACGCGCTACATAGATCCTACCGAAGACCTTCAGGTCATCCAGGGACTGGTAAAACCGGTCCCGGAACCCTCCGGGATCAGTGATCTCAGCATATTGATAAAAGGAGAGAGTGATCCGTTTGAAAGGCTCACTCAGCATACGTGCTTTGCGCTGTTCGCCGGATACCCGGTTGTGTAGTACCATAGTCATTGAAACTTTAAGGACAATTGCATTTTGAACAAAATTTCAGCGCAAAGATACGACAATGAGGATATTGCAAAGTATTCTACCTTAATGGCCTAAAAAGTCCTTCATGATATCGTCACCTTTTTTACCGGGCGAAAAACATGATTTGTCATACTGCAAAATGGAGGATTAGGGCTGTTCATATGGCCTGTCGGCTTGTTTTAAACTTCCTTGGTTGCCAACTGCCCGAGAATATCAACGCTAATTGGTACCTTGCAGAACTGACCCAATCTCAGATGAATAATGAACCTCATCACCGACCATAAACATTACAACGACGCTTCCGTTTTTACACCTGAGAATCTGCTCAGGGAGGCAAGACGTCAAAAGAATATTGACAACTGTAACATACCGGACGTTTGCGTACTTGACCCGGATGGCGATCTGGTGGAATATCTGATTAGAACAGGCCAAACAACACTGAATATGTGCTGGGCTTGTTATCATACGACACTTTACAACGTAGCGCAAAACGGTTGTGAATTTGGCCTTGTGGGGGGCGGCGTGGGTGCTTCATTTGCAGTACTCATAGCAGAACAGTTATTTGTTTCCGGTTGTAAGGTCCTGCTCAGCATCACTTCTGCCGGCATTATCAACCCGGCAAAAAACACTTCAAAATTTGTTTTAATCCAAAAGGCACTCAGGGATGAAGGTACCAGTTATCATTATCTGCCGCCTGCTGAAACAAGTGATATCAACCCGCTCTTATCTGACAAATTATTGTCCTATTACAGCACCATGCACTTTCCTATGGAAGCAGCCATTAGCTGGTCTACCGATGCACCCTATCGTGAAACACCAGCGGCCATTGCCAGGGCAAAAGAACTAAACGCGGCTTGTGTGGAAATGGAAGCGGCGGCACTTTATGCCTTTGCCAAAGCAAAAAAGAAGGATGTCGTTTGTTTTGCACATCTTACAAATACCATGGCCCAAACAGAAGGTGATTTTGAGAAGGGCGAAGAAATGGGCAGCCTGGATGCTTTGGAACTCATCCATCATACGATGCAGGCACTGAAAAACACCCGGGATTATTGGAACAATATCTATTTACGGAAACAGCCAGATGAATTAAGCTGGACACAACAAACCCCGAAAACATCTTTAGCCTTTATAGATTCCTTCGGCCTGACAAAGAAGGCAAAAATTATAGATATCGGCGGTGGCGACAGTCAATTGGTGGATTATTTGCTCGATAAAGGCTATGAAAATATTACGGTCCTTGATATTTCATGCAAGGCCCTTGACAAAGCAAAAAAACGCCTGGGAGGCAGGGCCTCAAAAATAAACTGGATTGTCTGCGATATTACAGAATTTCAGCCGGACATTACTTTTGATGTCTGGCACGACCGGGCAACTTTTCACTTTTTAACGGCCGGAGAACAAATTGACAGATATATAGATACAGCAAGGAAGGCTGTATCAGGTTATTTGGTGATGGGAACATTTTCGGATAAGGGACCCGAAAGATGCAGTGGATTACCCGTTCGGCGATACAGCAAGCAAAAATTAACAGCGGCATTTCAAAAGGGTTTTACCAAAATCCATTGTATGGAAGAAGTTCATACAACCCCCTTTGGCACCAAACAGCCTTTTCAGTTTTGCAGCTTCAGACGTCAATTGAAGTGATGGCTACCTGCTTCTATTTGTATCCCGGATGAAACCGCTGCAAGGTATCCCGCAGGTAATCCCGGTCAATATGGGTATAGATCTCCGTGGTCGTAATGCTCTCATGGCCCAGCATTTGCTGAACCGCCCGAAGGTCGGCGCCACCTTCAATCAGGTGGGTGGCAAAGGAATGCCGGAAGGTGTGGGGGGAAACATTTTTGGTAATATTTGCTTGCACCGCCAGGTTTTTGATAATGTAAAAGATCATCACCCGGCTCAGGGCAGTGCCTCTTTTGTTTAAAAAGAGAATGTCGGAAAATTTCGGGTTTATCTGGAGATGGCAACGAATGTCGGTTTGATAAATACCGATATACTTTAGCGCTGTTTCTCCAATGGGCACCAAACGTTCTTTATCCCCTTTGCCGATCACGCGGATAAATCCCGGCTCGGGATAAATATTGGAGATCCGCAGACCCGTCACTTCACTCACGCGTAGTCCGCAACTGTACATCGTCTCCAGGATGGCTTTGTTTCTGCCGCCTTCCGGTTTGCTTAGGTCGATGGCAGCCATCAGCTTTTCGATTTCTTCAAAGGTGAGCACTTCAGGAAGCTTGCGGCTCAATTTGGGCGCCTCCAGTAATTCGGCCGGATTTTGCGTGACGACTTCTTCCATCAACAGGTATTTGTAAAATGATTTAATACCCGAAATGATCCTTGCCTGAGAGGTGGTGGTCATCCCCAACTCGGCGACTCCCTGGATAAAGCCCTGCAGATCGCCGATGGTCACTTTTTCAGCTGCAGGTTTCTCCGTGGCCATGGAAAGATACTGTGTAAGCAGCATCACGTCATGCAAATATGCCGAAACCGAATTTTCTGACAGAGAACGTTCAAGTTCAAGATAAGCCTTAAACCCTCTGAGATAGGCTGCCCACATAGTAAAAATGTGTTTTATTGAAATTCATTTAATTTTTTATTGGTTTTGTTAAATAATCTTAAATGTATACAGGAAAATGTTGGGTTATTTCTATGAGTAAAGTACTTTTGTGCTTTCTGCCTATATTCCAGCAATTTCAGTGAAAATTTATGACAGCAACAAAGATACAACCAGTAAAAAAATTAATGGTGGCCAATCGTGGCGAAATTGCCATCCGGATTCTTCGCGCCGCCTCTGAATTAAAAATACGAACGGTAGCTATTTATACCCTGGAGGACCGGTATTCCCTTCACCGCTACAAAGCCGATGAGGCCTACCAGGTAGGCGCCGATGATGAACCATTAAAGCCTTACCTGGATGTGGAAGGAATTATATACGTTGCCAAGCGGAACGGGGTAGACGCCATTCATCCCGGGTATGGGTTTCTGAGTGAAAGCGTTCATTTTGCGCGCCGTTGCCGCGAGGAGGGAATTGTTTTTATAGGGCCGGATTCATCGGTGATGGAACAATTGGGCGACAAGGTGGCCGCCAAGGTCATCGCCCGCAAGGCACAGGTGCCGGTGATCGAAGACAGCCAGGTGAAACTGGAAAAGATTGAAGTGGTCAAAGCAGAAGCCAACCGCATCGGCTATCCGGTCATATTAAAGGCGGCGGCCGGTGGCGGCGGAAGGGGCATGCGCGTGGTACAGGATGAGGCGATGCTTGATAAAGCATTCTCCGAAGCAAGAAATGAAGCACGGAAATCCTTTGGAGACGATACCATCTTCATTGAAAAATTCATCGCCCATCCCAAACACATTGAAGTGCAGCTGATGGGGGATAATTACGGCAATATCGTACACTTGTATGAACGGGACTGCTCTGTGCAGCGCCGTTTTCAAAAAGTGGTGGAGATCGCCCCGGCACCTCATCTACCGGAGGAGACCAGAAAACAGATCCATGAATACGCGCTTCGTTTGGCCCGCACCGTTAACTACAACAATGTAGGCACCGCCGAATTTCTGGTCGATCAGCAACATAACATTTATTTTATCGAGGTCAACACCCGGATTCAGGTGGAACATACCGTCACAGAAGAAGTAACGGGGATCGACATCGTAAGGACACAGATCCTGATCGCGCAGGGCTACCCACTGGATGACCCCCGCATTTATATCAGCAGCCAGGAGGATATCAAATTAAACGGCTTCGCGCTTCAGTGCCGCATCACCACGGAGGATCCCGAAAATAATTTCAAGCCTGATTTTGGCACCATCATCGCATACCGCAATGCCGGCGGGATGGGCATTCGCCTGGACGAGGGCAGCGCTTACTCGGGCATGACGATCTCCCCGTTCTTTGACTCCATGCTGGTAAAGGTAACTTCCTGGGGCCGTACCCTGAGCGGCGCATCCAAACGGATGCAAAGAACGCTCCGCGAATTCCGCATTCGCGGGGTAAAAACAAATATCGGCTTTCTTTTGAATGTCATCCGCGACGAGACCTTCCGGGAAGGAGATTGTACCGTCAGTTTTATTGACCAGAACCCGGGGTTGTTTAAGTTGTCAAAGCCCAGGGACCGTGCTACAAAAACGCTCCGCTATCTGGGCGATGTGACGGTCAATGGCCATCCCGATGTAAATGGCAAGGTGGACCTGGAGCACTCGAACAAAAGATTCGGGGTGCCGCGGGTGCCGCATTTTGATCCCATCGCCCCTTACCCGAAAGGCACACGGGATAAATTGACCGAGTTGGGAAGGGAGGCATTCGCACGGTGGCTCAGGGAAGAAAAACCAGTTTACTTCACCGATACCACCTACCGCGACGCGCATCAAAGCCTGCTGGCCACCCGCGTGCGTACACGCGATATTCTTGCCGTAGCCGAAGGCTATGCCAGGAATAATCCACAAATCTTTTCCATGGAAGTGTGGGGCGGCGCCACCTTCGATGTAGCCATGCGTTTTCTCCATGAGTCACCCTGGCGACGCTTGCAGCAGATCCGGGAAGCCATGCCCAATATCCTGTTGCAAATGCTTTTCCGGGGCTCTAACGGTGTGGGTTACTCGGCATATCCTGAAAACTTCCTGGCGAAGTTTATTGAAAAAGCCGCAGAGAATGGCATTGATATTTTCCGCATTTTCGACTCGCTGAACCTGATAGAAGCCATGGAGCCGAGCATCCGGTTTGTGAATAAATATACTTCGTCCCTGGCCCAGGCCGCTATCAGTTATACCGGTGACATCCTGGACAAGGACAACCATAAATTCACGCTGCAGTATTATCTGGACCTGGCAAGGCGGCTGGAAGATGCCGGCGCCCACATGCTGTGCATCAAGGACATGGCGGGGTTACTTAAGCCCTATGCCGCGGAAACACTGGTGACCAGACTAAGGGAAACCATCAGCCTACCTGTTGTCCTGCACACCCATGACACCGCCTCCGTACAGTCCGCCACCTATCTGAAGGCCATCGAAGCAGGCGTCAACGCGGTGGATTGCGCCATCGCCTCCATGAGCGGCCTGACGTCTCAACCAAACCTTAATTCCCTGGCCGCCGTCATGCAATACCATGAACGTGGCATGAAAATGAACCTGAAGTCGCTGAATGAATACAGTGACTACTGGGAGGTTGTGCGTGAGTTTTATTACCCGTTTGAATCAGGTCTGAAGGCGGGGACGGCCGAAGTCTATAGCCATGAGATCCCAGGCGGGCAGTATTCCAATTTGCGCCAACAGGCGGCCTCACTGGGCCTTGGCGATAAAGTAAATCTGGTCAAGAAAAATTACGCCATCGTCAATGACTTGCTGGGCGATATTGTCAAGGTGACGCCCAGTTCCAAGGTAGTAGGAGACATGGCGCTTTTCATGACGGCCAATAACCTTACGGCGGACGATGTGATGGATGAAAACCGGAACCTTTCCTTTCCGGCATCGCTGAAGGGCTTTTTCAGGGGAGAGCTCGGCGTTCCTTATGGCGGTTTTCCCGAAAAATTACAGCAGATCGTATTAAACGGCGAAAAAACCATCCGGGGCAATGCAAGCGATTCGCTTCCCGAAGTGGATTTTGACAAAGAATTCGGGGAATTCCAGCAGAAATTCCCGCAGGCGGATTTCCTGAATTTCCTGAGCTATAAGATGTTCCCCAAGGTATTCGAGAGTTTTTATGAGGTACAGGAGAAATACGAAAACCTGGAAGCCATTCCAACGCCGGCATTTTTCTATGGCATGAACCCGGGAGAGGAAATCCTGGTGACCCTTGGTCAGGGAAAAACGATCTTTATCAAGCTGCTCTATATCCTGCCGCCCGATGAAAACGGCATGCGCGAAGTAGCTTATGAACTAAACGGTTATTCCAGGGAAATTGAGGTCAGGGACAACTCCGTGGCCAGCCTGATTCCCAAGCATAAGAAAGTGACGGATCCCGCCACACAGGTAGGTGCTCCTTTGCAGGGCAAACTCTCCAACATCAATGTGCAGCCGGGTGATCAGGTAAAAGCAGGCGCGCCGCTTTTCATCATTGAGGCCATGAAGATGGAAACGACTGTTTCTTCCCCCAAAGCGGCAAAGGTGAAAACCATTCACCTGAGCGAAGGTGCCATGGTGCAGCAGGACGATCTGGTGATCGAATTTGACTAAGGAACAAATGCCCATAACGCTTCAACGATCCTGGCGATTCCGGGATTGATCGCTGCACTTTCCCCTCAGCTGAGGGATGCTGATCTTCTAATCTTATTTCGACCCCGCCGATCACCTCAGCGCAGGTTCGCTTACCTATTGGGGCACAATTTCCACGGTTCCCGTGGTCATAGGCTATTGCTGTGATACACTCACCGTTATTCTGACCATTTACTGCGCATCAAAAGAGGTTTGATTTTTGTACTATATTTACTGTCAACAGTTTACCTATGAAATAAAATTATTTTCAATTAGACTTAAGCAGAACAATATTACCCCGAAATTAATCCTTAGGAAAGCCCTGACGATACTCGTCTGGATCATGAGCCTGTTGACCGTTCTCGTCTTTTCTATTTTCCTGCTCCTAAAAGTTCCGCAGGTGCAGGGCTTTATTAAAGATACCGCCGTCAATTATCTTTCAAAGAAACTGCATACAACCGTCGCGCTGAACCACCTGTACATCGACTTCCCTTCTTCCATCGAACTTGACAAGTTCTATATGGCCGACCAGAAGGGGGATACCCTGGTCTACAGCGACAGCCTGAAAGTAGGCATTGATATGCTGGGATTGTTTTCCGGCCATATTACCATTCACAACATAAAACTTAAAAAGCTATCCTGCTATGTCTACCGAACGTTGCCGGATACCATTTTCAATTTTAATTACATCCTTAAAGCATTCGCCTCGCGGACACCCGCCCCCCCTGACACCTCCGGGTCCACCACGGTCTTTACCATCCATAACATAGCGCTTTCAGGGATCCATGTGCGTTACAAGGATGACGTGACGGGTTATGATGCCGACGTTCACCTGGGAACGTTCAAGACGAATTTCAAAACCTTCAACCTGGATAAAATGCGTTTTGATCTGGACAGCATCCTTTTGACAGGCATTCATGCGGATATCAGACAATCCGCTCCGCTGCTCACTGATACCTCCGGAGCAACCGCTTCTTCAGAGGCCGGCAGGATGCCCGAACTTTCCTTTAGCGGACTGGATCTCCACCGCATTTTTGTACGTTATGATAATACCGCCGCGGGCTTATCCGGCTTGCTTGACATGGGACAGTTCCAGTTAATTCCGCACAAGATCGATTTGAATCAACAGGTCATCGACCTCAAAAAGCTTGCGTTGAACCATACCCGTATCACAGTCTCACAATACCAGGGCAGTGTGCCGCCAGTGGCAGATGAAAAACAACCCGCCACGGATACCACCGCTTCTTCCGGTAATCACTGGGTCTTCAAGCTGGACCAGCTGCGCTTTGCAGATGATGATTTAAAATATGACGACGCTTCAAAACCCAAAGCAAAAAAAGGCATCGACTACAACCACCTGGCAGTAAGCGGTCTTAATATCAGCCTGGATGACGGGTTCTATTCAGCTGATTCTTCCCATGCGGCGATTGGCAACATCGCCTTAAGGGAGAAGAGCGGTTTTGACCTGAGAAAACTGACGACCGAAGCCATCTATACCTCCCATGGCGCTTCGCTGGATAAGCTGGACCTCCAGACAGCCAAAAGCCGGATCACAAAAAGGATAGCGATCAGTTATCCTTCCCTGGACTCCATAGGCAAGGCGCCGGGGACGCTGGGCGTTCAGGCGGACCTCTCCGGTTGCGTGATTGATCTGAATGAGGTACTTTATTTCCAGCCTTCCATGGACGCCAGTCCATCCATGAAAAAATTAATGCACAGCATCATAAAGATCGATGGAAACATCCAGGGCAAACTGGATGACCTGGAGATAAAAGGGCTGGACATGCGCACCGCAGGGCGGACACACCTGGCGGTAAACGCCCATTTAACCGGTTTGCCGGACATGAACAAAGCCGTTTTTAACGTTGATCTGAAAGACTTCTCCAGCGGCAGCAGTGATCTGTATGCCTTATTACCCGCCCAAACCATCCCTTCTTCCATCAGTATTCCCCCACTGTTCGCGCTGCGTGGCACCTATAAGGGGTCCCTAAACAGCTTTGCTACGCAGCTGTCGCTCACCAGCAGCTATGGAAACCTGACGGCGCGCGGAAAGGCCGGCAATTTAAAGGATAGCCTTCACGGAACCTACCAGGCGATGATAAAGACCGATCGTCTGGATCTGGGCAAATTGCTGAAAAACGATACGATGTATGGAAAGCTATCGCTTGTGGCCGAACTTAAGGGAACCGGGATGACAAAAAACAGCGCCGACGCCGCGGTAAAAGGAGTGATAAAGCAGGCGCAACTAAAGGGTTATGATTATAAAAACCTGGCAATCACAGGTGATTATCATCATCAGGCGGGACACCTGAACATGGAAATGCAGGATCCGAACCTGCGGTTCAATTTAAAATCATCCGCGGATTTAGCGGGAAGGTATCCGGCCGTTAAATTAAACCTGGCCCTGGACAGTGTCAATTTGTACGCCCTGCATCTTTCACCGGACTCCATCAAAGTCCGGGGTAAAATAAACGCCGATTTTCCGACCGCCGATCTGGACCACCTGAATGGCGAACTGCTCCTTTCGGATCTGCAAATGGTCAAAAGCGATCAGCGGATCGATATAGACTCCGTCACCCTAAACGCCTTCGCTAATGATACCACAGACAGCCTGCACCTCGCCGCCCCCTTTGCCACGGCCAATGTCTCGGGACATTATAAGCTGAGCAAGGCGGGCGATCTGATCGGGTCTCTTGTGCAGCATTATTTCGGCAAAGACAGTTCCACACAGGCACTTACCGATAGTGCGGGAAACCAACTTATGCGCATAAAGCTGACTTTATCCAATCATCCGTTGTGGCAGCAAATATTGCCGTCTCTCAGATCATTCTCGGGTGCCGTGTTTAGCGGGGAGCTCTCCTCGGCGCCACAAAGCCTTCAGCTGAAAGGGAACATTTCGCAGCTTATTCTGGGAACCATGACGGTGGATAGCATGAGACTCGCGGTGCAGTCAGATACCACGAAGCTCAATTATGCGCTCAGCCTCAATCATCTGTACAACGGGTCCCTACAGATCCGCAAGACCATGTTAAGCGGCAATGCCGCCCATGATAATCTGAATATAGACCTCAAGGTGCAGGACGCAGCAGGCAAAGACAAATATCACCTGGCAGGCGCGCTCAACTTAAACCAAAAGACCTATAAGTTTAGTTTTAACCCCGATAGTTTACTGCTTAATTATGATAAATGGCAGGTGCCGGAGGATAATTACATCGTCTACCAACCGGTGGGCATCACCGCCCATGACCTGAAAGTTGAAAATAACGGCCAGTACCTGCTCCTCAATAGTCAAAACGAATCTCCCGGCGCCCCGCTGGATGTAAGCTTTCATCACTTTAAGCTGGAGACCTTAACCAGGATCGCGTCCACCGATACCGCCCTTGTAAGCGGCCAACTGAACGGCAAAATAGTGGGGGAGGACCTGTTAAAAACACCTGTTTTTACAGCCGATCTTCATCTTGACAGTCTCGCCATCAAAGATCAGCCGGTGGGTAACATCGCCTTAAAGGTAGACAACAAATTGCCCGGCGCCTATAATGTGGAAATAGCGCTTACCGGGGACAGTAATGATCTGAAAATCACGGGAACCTACTACACCCAGCCGCAAAGTAAATTTGACTTCAACGTGGCGATGGGAGCTCTCAGTCTTTCCAGCGCCCAGGCTTTCACTTTCGGTCAGGTCTCCGGTGGCTCAGGTGTATTGACCGGCAACCTGCATGTCCACGGGACGATGGATCAGCCCCATATCAATGGTCAGTTAACCTTTAAAAACGCGGCGCTCAACATTACCAAGGTCAACGATTACTTAAGAATGCCCAATGAGCGCATTGTATTCGACGACCGCGGAATCCATTTTGATCACTTCACGCTCATTGATTCATTAAACAACAAGGCCTATATTGACGGCGACCTACTTACCAGCAACTTTAAGCATTACAAGTTCGCACTGAATCTGAGTGCCCGCAGGTTCAGGATACTGAACGCCAAACAGAACCAGGGGCAGCTTTATTACGGGCCGGTTTTCATTGATGCAAAAGCCAAAATCAGCGGGGATGAAAACCTTCCCAAAGTGGACATGAACCTGAAAATGGATAAAAAATCCATTCTTACGGTGGTGCTACCCGGCTCCACCCCGGCGGTGGAATCAAGTGAGGGCATCGTTGAGTTTGTCGATGCCAGCCACCTGAGGGATACCGTTACTCTGGCCGTCCAATCCGATACCATTCAACATTCACCGCTGACCGGCATTGATCTCAGCGCCAATATTTCGGTTGACACCGCAGCCATCCTGAACCTTATTATTGATCCGACCAATGGCGACAATCTGCGCGTCCAGGGTGATGCTACCCTGAATATGACCATGGATCCCAGTGGAAAGATCAGCCTTACCGGCCGCTATGAGATCACCAAAGGGGCTTACAGCATGTCCCTGGAGGGATTAATCAAACGAAAGTTTGACATTAAAAAAGGCAGTACCATTACCTGGACAGGGAACCCTACGTCGGCCAATCTGGACCTTACCGCCATTTACCATATTCAAACCTCCGCCATGGAACTGGTCGAGGACCAGTTATCCGGTGAGAGCGAAACGACCAAAAATACCTACAAGCAAAAGCTGCCTTTTGATGTCAACCTTAACCTAAAGGGCGAGTTGATGAAACCCGATATCACCTTCAGTCTGGATATGCCGGAGTCTTCCCGCAACGCGTTCAATGGCAGCGTGTATACGCGCGTCAATCAAATCAACACCAGCGAATCGGAGGTCAATAAACAGGTGCTCGGCCTGCTGGTACTGGGGCACTTTATCGCGGACAACCCGTTTCAGACCACAGGCGGCGGCGGGGCGGAGCAAATGGCCAGGCAAAGCGCCAGTAAAATCCTCAGCCAGCAACTCAATAACCTGGCAGGCAACCTGGTACAGGGCGTGGACCTAAACTTTGATCTTCAATCATCCGAGAATTATTCCACCGGCAAGGCGGAAAATCAGACCAACCTGAACGTGGGTGTTTCCAAGTCGCTCTTTAACGGCAGGACAAGTGTATACGTAGGCAGTAACATTCAACTGGAAGGTCCCCAGCAGGCAAACCAGAAATCCTCCCAGATTGCCGGTGATGTTTCCATAGAATATAAATTATCCCGCGATGGACGGTACCGCCTGAGAGCTTATCGTCAGAATAAATACGAGGGGATCATTGAAGGACAGTTTATTGAAACAGGCCTCAACTTTATCATCGTGATGGATTATAATCACTTCAGGGAATTGTTCCATAAAAAAAGAAGATCAAGACATAAAAGGATGTAAAAAAGTATGAAGAAAAATCAGCTTTACATATTAATGGTTCTGATCGTGGCAGTGGTTTCACTTTTTTCCTGCAACCCTGTCAAGCATCTTCACAAAGGACAACAGTTATACGTCGGCGGGGACGTAAAGCTCAAGCCACCGCCCAAACACGCCAAGTCCATCAGAAAGGATATGGAAGGCCTCCTCCGGCCAAAACCGAATGCCAAATTTCTGGGGATGCGTCCGAAACTGTTTCTCTATAACATCTCCAAAAAACCCAAAGGGAAAGGGCTCAATTACCTGTTGCATGAAAAATGGGGCGAGCCGCCGGTGTTGGCCAGCAGCCTCAACCTGAAGGCGAATGTGAAGATCCTCCAGAACCATATGCAGAACATTGGCTTTTTTCGGGCGGATGTGCATGGCGACTCCAGCTCGAAAAATCGCAAGGTAACGGCCACCTATACCATCGCCAGCGGTCATCGTTATACCCTAGATAAAATCACCTTTCCAACCGACTCCTTACCGGTGGATACCCAGATATATCGCATCCGCAAAGCAACGTTGCTCCATCCAAAGGATTTCTATGACCTGGACAATATCAAGGACGAGCGTTTAAGGATCAATGATACCCTGAAAAATAAAGGCTACTTTTATTTTAACGACGACGACATCATCATGAAGGTGGACAGTACACTGGGTGGCAAAGCGGACGTATATGTAAAGGTTAAACCCACCACCCCGCCCGAAGCCTTAAAGACTTATGCGATCCATGACATCAACGTCTATACGAATTATACCCTGAACCGGGATTCCGCACTGCGCAGGGACACCGGTTATGATTATAGTAACCTGCACATCATTGATCCGCAGCACCTCTACAAACCCACTATCTTCGCCCATTCGATCTTTTTCTATCCGGGTAAGCTCTACACCCTTCAAGATCATAACCTCACGCTTCAACGGCTCGTCAATCTGGGAACTTTCAAGTTTGTAAAAGTGGAATTCCAGCGGGTAGACACCCCTGCGAAGAGCGGGTATCTGAATACGAATATCTACCTGACACCTTACAAAAGAAGGTCCATACAATTTGAATTGGGCGGGAATTCCCGGTCCAATAACTCAGTGGGTTCTACGGTAAACATCAGCTGGCAGGACCGCAATTTCTTCAAAGGGGCCGAGTTGCTCAAACTGAACTTAAGCGGTGGATTTGAAACGCAGGTCGGCGGTCAGCAAAACGCTTCCAACACGTATTCCTTCTCGCCCGGCGCGACACTCAGTATCCCCCAGTTTGTGACACCCTTTAACCTTTTTAAGACTTCACGGGTGGCGGTCCCCAAAACCATTTTTAAGGCGGATTACGAGATACTGAACCGCAAGAATTATTACACCCTGAACTCCTTCGATCTCCAGGCGGGATATACCTGGAAGGAAAATGCCAGAAAAACCCACACCCTCAATATCATTGATGTTACCTATGTGCTCCCGGCAAAAATTACTGATTTGTTTCGACCGATACTGGAGCGGGATCCTACTTTGCAACAAAGCTTTGAAAAGCAATTCATCCTGGGATCCAGTTATAACTTTGAGTATACCGATCAATTCGATAAAGATAAAAAAGACAACATTTATTTCAATGGTCATCTGGATATCTCCGGCAATCTCTCGGGGCTCCTGGCAGGGAAACATGATTCCGAAAACCCGGCTAAATTATTCGGTGTTCCTTTTTCCCAATACGTAAAGATCGATGGCGACATCAGAAACTATCTTCATCTGAATCACAAAGGCCTGACCTGGGCCAACAGGCTGCTTGCCGGGTTTGGTTATTCCTACGGAAATTCCCGTTCCATCCCCTTTGTCAAGCAGTTCTTTATCGGCGGCAGCAACAGCATACGCGGATTCAGGGCACGGACACTCGGACCGGGGAGCTTTCATACTTCCAAAACCGGCTTCGAGGCCAACGAGGCCGGCGATATAAAACTGGAGGCATCCTCTGAGTTAAGGGCCAACCTGATCAGTATCCTGAAAGGCGCCGCTTTTGTCGATGCGGGCAATATCTGGCTGCTGCGCGCGGATTCCACCAAACCTGGTGGCAAGTTCCATTTGAATTCCACCATAAAGCAGCTGGCAGTGAGTGCCGGCGTGGGCCTTCGTTTCGATCTGTCGTTATTTGTACTGCGATTCGACCTGGCATTTCCGTTATGTAAGCCCTGGCTTCCGGAAGGTCACAGGTGGGTGTTGGACCAGATCGATTTTGGAGACAAAGCGTGGCGGAAGGAAAACCTGGTGCTCAATATCGCGATCGGATATCCGTTCTGAAAATGCCATACTTCAGAAAATTATTATCTAAACAAATCACTTCATTTTAGATATTATCTAATTATTATAAAAATAATTTTGATAAAATTTATAAAAAATACCTAACTTGCACCAGTTTATCACATAAAATATATGTATATATGTGTGGGATTATTGGTGTTTTCGACTTAAAGGAAGATGCAGAAAAGCTGCGGCCTCAGGTTTTAAAAATGGCCAAGAAAGTAAGGCATCGTGGCCCGGACTGGTCGGGCATCTTTAGCAGCAAAAATGCGATCATGGCCCATGAGCGCCTGGCAATCGTTGATCCGGCATCGGGCAAGCAACCCCTGATCAGCAAAGACGGCAATCTTGTCCTTACCGTCAATGGAGAAATATACAATCATCAGCAATTACGGGAAGACCTGCCGGATTATGAATTTCTGACACAATCCGATTGCGAGGTCATCCTGGCGCTGTACCGCAAAAAAGGCATCGCTCTGCTGGAAGACCTCAACGGGATATTCGCCTTCGCGCTATACGATGTGGAACAGGATGCTTATTTTATTGCACGCGATCACATAGGGATCATTCCCCTGTACATCGGCTGGGATGCGGCGGGGACACTTTATGTGGCTTCCGAACTTAAATCCCTGGAAGGTGTTTGTGAAAGGTTCGAGGAATTCAAACCGGGTCATTACCTGTACAGCAAGGAAGGCCCGATACCCAGACGCTGGTATTCCCGTGATTGGGAAAGCTACAGTCACATTAAAGATAACCAAAGCGATATCGCGCTGCTGCGTAAAGGACTTGAAGACGCCGTTCATCGCCAACTCATGAGTGATGTGCCCTATGGCGTATTGTTATCGGGCGGGCTGGACTCTTCCATCATTGCTGCGGTCACCAAAAAATTTGCCTCCAGGCGGGTGGGGACCAATGGTACCGAACAAGCCTGGTATCCACAGCTGCACTCCTTCGCCGTCGGACTGGAAGGTTCCCCGGATCTGGCCGCGGCGCAAAAAGCGGCCGATCACATCGGCACCATCCACCATGAAATTCACTTTACTGTGCAGGAAGGTTTGGACGCGATCCACGACGTCATTTATCACCTGGAGACCTATGATGTCACCACCATCCGGGCTTCCACGCCCATGTACCTGATGGCGCGGGTCATTAAATCCATGGGGATCAAGATGGTATTGTCCGGCGAAGGCTCCGATGAATTATTTGGTGGTTACCTTTATTTCCACAAAGCCCCGGACCCCGAGGCCTTTCATGAAGAAACGGTGCGTAAGATGAGCAAGCTTCATTTGTATGATTGTCTCCGGGCCAATAAATCACTCGCCTCCTGGGGTGTGGAGGGCCGGGTACCCTTTTTAGACAAGGAATTTATCGACATCGCCATGCGGTTAAATCCCGCGGATAAAATGGTGGCAAGCCATGGGATCGAAAAGTGGATCCTGCGCAAAGCCTTTGAAGATTACCTGCCGGCGGATATTGCCTGGCGGCAAAAAGAGCAATTTTCGGATGGCGTAGGCTACAGTTGGATAGATACCCTTAAGGACCTGGCTTCCCAACAGGTCACAGATCGGGAGCTCTCAGAGGCGAAAAGCCGTTTCCCTGTAAACCCGCCGATGTCAAAAGAAGAATACCGTTACCGCGTGATATTCAGCGAATATTTCCCGTCGGATTCCGCGGCAAGCTGTGTCCCGTCCGTTCCTTCGGTGGCCTGCAGCACCCCGGAGGCCCTTGCCTGGGACAGCTCTTTTCAGAACCTGAATGACCCCTCCGGCCGCGCCGTCGCAAAAGTACATCATGACTCTTATGACAGGAACCCCGAAGCCGAAGTAGTCATGTAAACTGCCCGGAAGCCCCGAAACGGTCTATCGCTCTATTTGTGTATCTCAGAGGAGAAATGAAAAGCGATCTCAGGGTGGTTCTGCCTTTCGGTGTTCAGGTACCATTCGGATTGCGCCAGGTACACCAGGTGATCGTCTTTGTCTTCCACGATGTTGGCCTGTTTAAACCTCACGAAGTTTTCGAGGTCATCCTTCTTTCCGGTAATCCAGCAGGCTTTGTAAAAAGGCAGTGTGTTGAAGGCGCAGGCGGCACCATATTCATGCATCAGACGGTACTGGATGACTTCAAACTGCAGATCCCCGACACAACCGATGATTTTCCGGTTACCGCCATGCTGGGTGAAAAGCTGCGCCACCCCTTCATCTGTCAGCTGCCGGATACCTTTATCCAACTGCTTGGTTTTCATGGGATCTTTATTGACCAGTTCCTTGAAAAGTTCAGGCGAGAAGCTGGGCACGCCACTAAAATAGAAATTCTCTCCCTCCGTAAGCGTATCCCCGATCTTGAAGTTACCGGTATCAAATAAGCCTACCACATCCCCGGGATAAGCGTCCTCAAGCACGCTTTTCTCCCTGGCCAGGAAGGTATAGGGATTGCTGAAGCGCAGGTTCTTATCCAGGCGCACATGATGATAAAACTTGTTGCGTTCAAATCTTCCTGAACATACCCGTAAAAAGGCGATCCTGTCCCGGTGACGTGGATCCAGGTTGGCATGGATCTTAAAAATAAAACCGGTGAACTTCGGCTCCTGCACATCCACTTCCCGGACACTGGTCTCCCGGCTCTGGGGCCTGGGTGCGATGTCGATAAAAGTATCAAGCAGGTCTTTTACTCCAAAATTATTCAAAGCACTTCCAAAAAAGACGGGGGCCAGTTTTCCGCCCAGATAGGCTTCCCGGTCAAAGGGTTCATAGACCCCTTCAATGAGCTCCACATCCTGGCGAAGTTGTGTTGCATCCTGTGCGCTAAAGAGCTTGTCCACCCTTTCGTCATCCAGGTCGCCCAGCGGTAGTACGTCATTATCGGATACTTTCTGGTTGGGATGGAAAAGGAGCATGCTTTTATTAAACAGGTTATACACTCCCCTGAAATCCCTGCCCATATTTACCGGCCAGCTTAGCGGCCGCACCTGAATATTGAGTTTGTCTTCCAGTTCATCCAGCAGGTCAAAAGGGTTTTTCCCGTCACGATCCAATTTATTGATGAAGATGATTACGGGCGTATCGCGCATCCGGCATACCTCCATCAACCTCTCGGTCTGCTCTTCCACGCCTTTTACACAATCGATCACCAGCACCACGCTGTCCACGGCGGTCAGCGTACGGTAGGTGTCTTCGGCAAAATCCTTGTGACCGGGCGTATCCAGCAGGTTCACCAATGTATCCTTATATTCAAAGCTCATGACGGAGGTGGCCACCGAAATACCGCGCTGGCGCTCTATTTCCATAAAATCCGAAGTGGCATGCTTGCGGATCTTGTTGGATTTAACTGCGCCGGCCGTCTGAATGGCACCACCAAACAACAATAGCTTCTCTGTCAGCGTGGTTTTGCCTGCATCGGGATGCGAGATGATGGCAAAGGTTCTCCTTTTACCGATCTCCGGGGCATATTTAGCATTTATCTGGGGTGTCTTTTCTTCCGTAATACCGCTCATTTTTAAAAAAATATGGCTGCAAAGGTAGGCATTTACAAAATAACCCTTTGAGTAGATCGAAAAGAAGCAATCACATAACGAGATGGAACTAAAAGCAATTAACCCAGAATAAAGGTTTAATAAAAAATATAGTCTATTAATCCGATGAACTTAGTGCAACTCAATGGACAAAAGGGATTTTGAAATAATAAAAAAAAATAAGTAAACTGCAGTAATTAAAGCACTAAAAAATAGGACAAAATGAATACTTCATCCATACGTATTAAGTTGTACGACTACATTCGCATTGCAGATGAGAAGAAACTTCATGCCATTTATGATTTACTTGAAAACGAAATTGAGGAAACTGAACAATGGTGGAAAGATAAGCAACTAGTGAAAGCGTTTGACGCCCGTTATGAAGCGCTGGAGTCGGATAAAGATAAAGGGTTTACACCTGTTCAACTAGAAGAATCAATCGCAAAACTTCGTAAGAAGAAATATGATAGATAAAGGAGCCTGTTCCAGCATTCTTTCAAGTAAAGCACAAAAGGAAATAGCATTTTCATAGGAATGGTATGAAGACCGACAATACGGACTGGGTGACCGATTTGTGCAAGAAATTATTGCAAATATCCAAACTATAGAACAATACCCTGAACGTCAGCCAACTACGTACAAAATGTATAGGGAATCCAGAATGAATTCTTTTCCATTTCTTATTATTTACCGCATCAATAAGAAGAAGAGAATTATTCGGATAGTATCTGTGTTTCATACTTCACGGAATCCAAAGAGAAAATATTAATGCCTACCAGGATATGGACCATAACCAGGATGCGGACCACCTTCATGGTTACCGGAGCACCTAATTTAATAGTTCTTTAATATTTTAATTTAAAATAACCACACAAACCTTTTGT
Organism: Chitinophagaceae bacterium; assembly: GCA_036278455.1. Lineage (GTDB taxonomy): Bacteria > Bacteroidota > Bacteroidia > Chitinophagales > Chitinophagaceae > FW021-bin31. Next base: position 31,990 of record DASULB010000376.1, read on the forward strand.
TACCGGCGAAGGGTAAATAATTGATTTTGGCATTCATTTAACCTTAACTTGTTCGTCATAGGTAAGAAGCCGAAAATAATGACATAATCATTAGCTGTGGAGCACACTGACCATGCTTATTGACGGACTGGGAAAGTTTGAATTCATCATCGGGCGTTAAGACCAATTCAAAAGAATGGAAGATGCCCCAAAAGAATCTATAGGTAAGAATGTTACCCTATGAAGAAGAGTGTATATGGCTCTTCCCCACAGCAACCTTATCCTCCTGGCCTTCCTGGTATCTATCTCGAACCATAAATCAGCCTCTTTAGTGACTATTCAGCAAAAAAAGGCCATGATAACGGAGTCCCGCTACCCGAATTAATTAATTTTAAAGGATAGAATGCCAGATCGACCGCTCCTTCCGATCCTGCATATTCAACCATTGCATAGCGCATTTTTGAGTCCACTAAAATATTTAAAACATCAGGAGTAAAAACCCTTTCAAAATGAGAAAGGAATTTATTACTATCAAAATGGAGACTGTTATTAAGGAATCTCTTTCTTTTTTCCAACTCCACAATATTTGTTGTATCATAATTGGTAAAGTGCCTCGTTAATACTTTATATCCTAAAAAATGAATTAATGTATTAAGGTGGTTATTATCCCTTATATAAATCGGCTTCGGATCGTGTCCATGGTCGTAAAACACCTCCTTTAAATCCGGATAGAACGGGTCAATTGCCTTAACCGTCCCACCTTCATGACTATTCGCTATAGTCTTTAGAATATAGGTACGAATGCTATCCCTATATGATAGTAATCCGTAATGCTCAAATATCGAATTAAAATAATAATGAAGATCTTCGAAGGAAAGGCTATCCATAAACAAATAGTGGATCTTGTCTTGAATAAATACATAGTTCCCGTTTACAGGAATACCTTTTTTCCCTGCCATCATTTTATGAATATAGTCTTTTGCGAATCGGGTATAGATGTCATATACAAATTCAATAGTATCATTTCCCGAACTTCCATGCTTTTTAATAACGGACTGCGCGTACCAACTATCCAGCATGCTGTCAACCGCTGCTTTATCATTGTCTTTAAGAGCCTGTTCCAAAAGAACGGAATCAGTGATCACCTGGGCGTGAGCAGCTTGCAAACAGGTAAAAACGGCGACAACAGAAAACAGCGCATACAAGTAATATCTTGACATCATATTAAACCTTTACAATTAGTTGCCAATATAAATATGGATCGTAAATGTATCCGCCTGATAGTCTAAGGCCTCATGAACTCACCAAAGTGTATGATCATCAATGATGCCACCCAACGCTGTGGAAGGCTTTGTATCCGGTATCCAGGTAATCGCTTGCTTGTATGCCATTTGTGGTTCCATATAGCAATCTTGCCATTACCAAAAGTCGTGGGCGATTAACTGTCTTTTTAGCTTTAAATAAGCCGAGCAACGATCAGCGTTAGGGAATGAAAACTATCCTTTCACAAATCCCATGATAGCTTCTCTTTTACAAACAAATATAACAAAAACAGGTTTCCGGTCATTTAAATTCTTTACTGCATAAAACATTTTCCCGTTCAGTCATTCATTAGTAGTTTTGTAAGGTGATCCTTTGTCAATGATTTACCATGAATGATCTTTTCGCAGCACGTTCGCAGATGGGCGTGTCCCTTGGATTTCACATCATCTTCGCCTGCATCGGCATGGTGATGCCTTTTTTCATGGCGGTCTCACATTACAAATGGTTGCGAACGGGAGAAGAACGTTATAAAAGCATCACCAAGGCATGGAGCAGGGGAGTGGCTATCTTTTTCGTTACCGGTGCGGTATCAGGCACCATGCTGTCCTTCGAACTGGGCCTGTTATGGCCCGAATTTATGAAGCACGCGGGGCCTATCTTCGGCATGCCTTTTTCCTTAGAGGGCGTAGCCTTTTTTATTGAGGCCATCGCGCTGGGGTTTTTCCTGTATGGGTGGGATAAATTAAACAAGTGGTTTCATTGGTTTACAGGTCTCTTAACCGGGTTGACCGGTGTAGCCTCCGGCATCCTGGTGGTGGCCGCAAACGCCTGGATGAACGCACCAACGGGATTTGATTATGTGCCGCCCGGCGCGGGAGGTGGGGGTGGTCAGTTTCTTCATATCAATCCCTGGCAGGCCATGGCAAATCCCGCATGGTATCCGGAGGCGTTGCACATGATCCTCGCTGCTTTTGTGGCAACAGGTTTTGCGGTAGCAGGCGTACACGCCTGGATGGTTTACCGCGGGAAAAATGTTGATTTCCATTTTAAGGCTTTCCGGATCGCGGCGACTTTCGCAGCGGTAGCAGCCATCCTGCAGCCCTTTAGCGGGGACATCGCGGCCAAATCCGTCGCCAAACTCCAGCCGCCCAAACTGGCCGCCATGGAGTCACTGTTTCACAGCCAGTCACCCGCTCCTTTACTGATCGGCGGTATCCCGGATGTATCCTCAAAGACCGTTAAATATGGCATTGAAATACCGGGCATGCTGAGCTTTCTGGTACATGACAACTTTCACGAAAAGGTGACAGGGCTGGATGAGGTGCCTCCGGCCAACCAGCCGCCTGTCACCGTCGTTCATTTTGCGTTTCAACTGATGGTACTATTGGGTATTTTGTTATTTTTACTGGGCATCCTGTATTTATATGGCACCTGGCGAAAAAAAACATGGTTAAGGGCGCGCTGGTTGCTAAAGACCTTCGTGATCGCCATCCCATTGGGTTTTCTGGCGATAGAAGCAGGCTGGACCGTGACGGAAGTGGGCCGTCAACCCTGGATCATTTATGGGATCATGCGGACCAAAGAAGCGGTAACGCCCATGCCCGGCATCGTGTATACTTTTTGCTTGTTTACCCTTGTTTATTTAATGTTGTCAGCGATCATCGTTTTTCTTTTCTACAGGCAAATCAAAATGGTACCCCTCCTGTACGATAAATGACGCGGGTTACCGGTCCCGTTTGACCGGCAACTGATAATGGTTCGGATCAGTGCTTATTCATATTTTTATGCTGAATGTCGTCATCATATTTCTTTGTGCCTCCCTGCTGCTGTACCTGTTGCTGGGCGGCGCCGATTTTGGGGCCGGCATCATAGAGATGTTCACTTCGGCCAAAAACAAATCCCGTACCCGGAGAATAGCCTACCGTGCCATAGGACCGGTATGGGAAGCCAATCACATGTGGCTCATTATTTTTATCGTCGTCCTGTTTGTCGGTTTCCCGGACATCTATGCCACGATGACCACTTATTTGCACATCCCGCTTCTCTTGATGTTATTAGGGATTATTTTGCGCGGAACCGCTTTTATCTTCCGTCACTATGATGCCGTAAAAGACAATATGCAGGTGGTATACAACAAGATATTCGTGTATTCTAGTTTTATTACGCCGCTGCTGCTTGGCATGATCGCCGGCGCGGTGATCGCAGGCAGGATCAATCCGGATGCGGATAATTTCTATATGCTGTATGTATCCCCCTGGTTTAACTGGTTTTGCTTTGCCGTCGGACTTTTTACAGTGGCCTTATGCGGCTTTCTCGCCGCCATCTACCTGGTAGGTGAAGCATCTTCCCCCTATGACGAAAAAA
>DASULB010000377.1:0-8702 GCA_036278455.1 Chitinophagaceae bacterium
ATACTGAAAATCACCGATATTGAAATTTCCAGTCACACCGTAGCTTGCCCTTAATTTTAACTCATTTATAGCGGTTATATCCTTTAAAAACGGTTCTTTGGAAACCCTCCAGGCTCCTGATACTGAAGGAAAGTAGCCCCATTTATTGTCCGATCCAAAACGGGAGCTTCCGTCCGTGCGGAAAGAAGCAGCAAGGAGGTATTTTTCTTTGTAGGCGTAATTTATCCTTCCAAAATAAGATATCAGTCCCCATTGGGATTTTGAAGAGGACGTAGTCGAAGGATTAATAATGGCATTATTCAGGGTCTCAATGATGTCGTTACTGAATGAGTTGGGTAATGCGCCTACCGAGGTGCTTTGTGAATTTTCCCGCTGATACGATGCACCCAATATCGCATTGATATCATGAACCTGGTTAAAGGTATGGGCATAGCTCAAAACATTTTCGTTGACCAGGTTAATGCTCAATGAATGACCAACGCTGCCTGTCTTTGTCACCTGCCAGTCGCCGGCTCCCCCATCATAATTGTTACTGGTATTATAATTTAAAATAGACCCGATAGAGGATTTGAGGCTTAAGTCATTGGTAAATTTCAGATTTATATAAGCCCTGCCCAGGTTTGTAAAATTATCCCTGTAGTCCTTTCTCCCGTAAAGAAACGTGAAAGGGCTAGCCTGGGAAGAAAATCCTGAAGAAACATAGTCCAGTGTCCGTGGATATCTTCCATCCATTTTATCGGGACTTACAAATGGAGGGTATTTTGCTAAATTCAGTATAGTGCTTCCTGCAAGACGTTGCTTGGTATAGAACGGGTTGAGTTCCATGCCGATATCAATCACATTATTTACTTTTATACTCAGATTGGCCCTGAAGCTGTATTTCTTATATGAGGCTGTCTTTATTGCTCCTTCTTCGTCCGTATAAGAGGCAGAAATATAATACTTGGTATTGGGCGTGCCTCCCCTCACCGAAAAATTATAATTCTGGATCGGAGCAGTCTGCGTACTGATATCCTGCCATATGGTTTGAGGCAAAGTGGCTACGATAGGATTTACCTGGTACGTTCCGGGGCGTCTCGGGTCTCCAAAGATAGGAATGGTCGTGTCGCCTCCTTTCCATGCAAACTCCCTGTTGTTGTACTTAACAAGATAATTAAACCATTCTTTCCCGGTCATCCAATCATGATGAAGTATGGGCTTGTTCACTCCGTAATAGGCATTGAGGCTAAATTGAGGTTTCCCCACTATTCCTTTTTTGGTGGTTACCATAATAACGCCGCCTGATCCTCTGGAACCATATATGGCAGCAGAGGAGGCGTCTTTTAAAACCTCCACAGACTGTATGTCGTTCATGTCCAACTCACCCAGGCTTCCCCCCGGCACACCATCAATAACGATCAGCGGGTTGTTTCCTGCACTTATTGATCCCATGCCCCTGACGGTGACGACAGGTGCCGCTCCTGGCGCGCTGCTTAAGGTGGATATATTTACTCCTGAGAGCTTTCCGATCAGGGCAGTTTCGATACGTCCGACCGGTATCTGATCAAGGTTTTTATTTTGAACTGCTGAGACTGATCCCGCGAAAGCGCTCTTTTTCTGTGTACCATAGCCTACAACAACAAGCTGATCTAGTGAAGAAACCCTTGATTTTAGATTCACGTTGATCTGTTTTCGTCCGTTAGCCAGTACTGTAAGCTTCTCATAGCCAATAAAGGAAAAGAAGATAGAATCGCCTGCGTTTACCCCTTCTACACGGTAATTTCCCCTGGCATCGGTCGTTGTTCCTTTGGAAGATCCTTTAATCTGAACAGTTACTCCCGGCAGTGGTTGATTATCATTAGCGGACCGGACGGTACCCGTAATGGCCTGGCTTTGCCCCTGGGCAACAGCAGTGAGCAGAAGAAACATCCACAGCAAAAGCGGCTTCTGTGTACGTAGTGAACCCATACTGAAGAATTGAGTGGTTAAAAACAAAATTGTACATGTAGATCTCTCCGCATATTTTATTTTGCTTTGGTTACGTACCCGTGTCCCGGGCAAATAATGCGTTCAATTTAAAAATGTTACCGGATCCGATTGAAAAATAGGCAAGGAAATTTGGGTGTCGGCATTTGTTTGGTTACGTACCCGGTACAATACTATACTAACTTTTTTTATTTACCAAATATTTTTTAAGATTTTTTTAATTGTTTGCAGATGTTTTTTATGGACAAGCCAAAAGGCAAGCAAAAACTGCACTAAAATATATTGCTGTAAGCGGGGAAGGAGCTATTGTTTTTCCTGAAAAAGGTGATAATTAAAATACCATGAAGTGGCATTCTTTGCCAGACTATCGGAGTGCTTGTATATTTTTGGGATCGCCAGCGGAGTATAATTTATATCTTCCTTTGTTCCCACTCCAGATTATGTTGTTCTGCGTCCACAATGGGAACGGAATAACTATCACTGGGCTGTCTGGTCTTCAGCTTTTTTCAACGCTTCTGTGGTAGTATAATATTTTGCCAGCATGTATGATGTTTCCCAATCCGGCATGCTGTCGTCCTGAAGATACTGCAAATATTTTTGTATCACGAGGGCGAAATGCTGTTCATGGCCTGTGTTATATTTTTCAGGAACGACCACTTCCCATCCTGCGTTGCTTTCTTTCAGCGTTATACCCGGATATTGTTCCGTGATCTGGTCCAGCCCGTTTTTTAACGCCTGTTCCCAGTTATTTTGATCGCCGGTTTTTGCCGGTTCAATATATAATACCGGCTTATAATGTTGTTCTTCTCCCTGTTTTATAACCAGGGTTGCTTTAGTGCCTTCCAGCTTGGCGTAATATGTATCGCCTGATCCTTTGGGAGCCGCAAATTTCCAAATGACAGATACCCTGGCATGGACTCCTTTTATCGTATAATTCATTTCTCCGTTCGCGTATACCTTCAACAGGCTGTCTTTAACATCCTTCCGAAGAAAAGCAGGGTACGCTTCTTTCCCTGTGACCTGTCTGAATTGGCCAAGTGTTAATACCGTGGGCCAATGCCTGGCAGATAGCATTTGTATATCCTTTTTATAGTTCAGTACTACTTCAGGAAAGCATTCCCATTGTATGAGATCTATAAAATGAGTCGTTACATCTACAATACCTTCTCCTTGCTGGTCTACATCGAAATACCAGGCAGGGCGTACAAGCGGTGAACCGGATACTTCCTTATAGAAATGGTGCACGCTCTCAAAAGTCACTGCAGGACTTTCCGGCGTTCCTTTTTTTAGTTCTCCAAAAACATCAGCAAGCCCGGAGAACGCCTTTTGCAATATATTGGTGATCTCGTACCGCTCCGTCATGATGTCGTACAGCAACACATTGTTTTTCTTTGCATCTGCAAAAGCGGTTTTTAGCTTTTCGAAACCGGCTTTTGTGATGGCCATAGGCTTGTCGGCCAGAACATTCTGCCTGTTATCAATCGATTTTAAAATATAATCTGTCTTTTTTCGGTTATTTCCGGCGATGACAACTACATTCCCATTTTTTTCTTTCAACATTTTTTCCAGGAAATCCTGTCCGGTATAGATTTTTTCTTTCCAGGCAGTAGGGGCATCGGAACGGGTATTGTATTGGTTGATCAATGCCAGATACGATTTTACTTCCGGGCCATCGGGTGCATATAGGTATACTGTGGAGTCTATCTGCTTATACATGGATTTCTGTAATAAGGCAGCATGGAAATGACCCGGCCCCAGCATGATCAGGTGAACCAAAGCAGTATCCGCTTTTTTACCATCATTACCACTTGAACAACCCTGAGTGAACATAACAATGAAAATTAGATAAAACAATCCGGTTTTAAGTGTTATGGTGAAATTACGAAGTTTGAAATTAGGCACATCAAAGGGTTTTTATTATGCCTGGATCGACTTATAATTTTTCCGAACTATATTTATCCAGGTAAAGAATAGCATGCAGGTGTTTTCTGAGTATGGTGGAAGGATAATTTTCCGTGATTTTGCCATTTAAGGTGTGGTATACAGCCCGGGCTTTATTGCTCCCTGGAACAAAGCAAAAGATATAAGGTGCTCTCATGAGAGAGGGAACGGTAAGCGTTATAGCTGCATTTGGTACCTCGTCTATTTTTTCAAAACAGTCGTCATGTACCTGTTGTTGTCTTGAAGCTTCCTCCAGTTCAACTACTTTTACCATTTGCGGATCATTGAAATCGGCCACATCCGGGTCATTAAAGGCTACATGGGCGTTTTCACCGATGCCCATACAGACAATATCAGCCGGATAGCGCCTGAGCAGATCAGTATATCTTCTGCATTCAGCCTCGGTGTCATTCGCGTTCCCGTCCAGGTAATGCACCTCGTGGAACGGTACCTGAGCAAAGATCCTTTCTTTCAGGAAATTACCGAACCTTTCCGGGTCATTGTTATCAAGGCCAATATATTCATCCATATGGAATGCATTAACCCTTTCCCAATCTATTCCCTTTTGCTGTGACAGGGCGGCTAAGAATTCATTCTGGGATGGGGCTGCCGCAAAAATGATATTGACAAAGCTTTGTTTTGCCAATAACGTTTTTAGTTTCTTACTTACCTCATAAGCTCCTTGTTCACCCATTTGCTGCCTCGTTTCATATATTTTTACTATTAACTTATCTACTTTCATTTCTTTCATTTCCTGCATCATTTTCCTTGATTGTGATTAAACTTAGTTGATTTTAAATTGATTCTTTCCCTTATTGGGTATAAATAACTTTTCCTTTGACTATTGTTTTGATTACATGAATATCTTCGTCAAATATGACGATATCGGCATCTTTTCCTGGTGCCAATGATCCTTTAGTTTCGGAAACCTCCATAACAGTTGCAGGTGTACTGGTCATCATTTTAACTGCCTCCGGGAGCGGCACTCCCGCAAGCGTGATCATGTTGCGTACCAGGCGGTCTGCCGTCGCTACGCTGCCCGCGAAAGCGCTGCGGTCCGGAAGCTTGGCTACATTATCTTCCACAATAACTTTTATGCCGTCATGTATACTGCCCAGGATACTTTCCCCCGGCGGCATACCGGCAGCCCGCATGGCATCCGTGATCAGCACCAGTTTGTCAGCTCCTTTAATTTTATAGGCCAGCTTCAGCAGGGGAGGGGGCAGGTGAATGCCGTCTGCGATAAGTTCTACAGCCATTTCATCAATAAGATAAGCGCTTTCTACTACGCCGGCATATCGAAAGGCATTGCGCCTGGTAACGCCTGACATGCCGGAATAGAGATGTGTTATCAGCGAATAACCACTCTCGAATGCATTTACAACATCTTCATAAATAGCATCAGTGTGTGCTACAGCAGCAATAATATTGTTGCCCCTAAGATAACGGCCGAACGCAAGTGCACCTTCCAATTCAGGGGCAGCGCTCCAACGCCTGATCACCCGTGATTGCCGGATGATTTCTTTATATTCTTCAGGATCGGGATTTCTGATGTAGCGGGGGTCCTGTGCGCCACGTTGATTCATGGCAAAATAAGGGCCTTCCAGGTGCATGCCCAGGAATTGTGCTCCTGATACATTTCGTTTATTTGCCTTTTCGTATACAGAAAGCGTTTTTAAGATGTCTTCTTTATCGCTGGTAAGCGTGGTGGGAACCATGCTGGTAGTTCCGTACCGCGCATGCAATTCAGCTATTTTCAAAAAGGCATCTTCGTTTCCATCCATGAAATCTCCACCACCGCCACCGTGTACATGGATATCAATAAATCCCGGCGATATGTAATTTCCTCCTGCGTCAATTTCCAGTGCTTCCGGAACCTCGATATGCTTTTCTCCTACTTCAACGACCTTGTCATCGAGGATGACAATTGTTCCGTCAGGAATCACCCTGTGAGGTGTGATGATCTTTCCGTTAAATATTTTTAAACGGCGATGCTGCATGCTATTACTTTTACGTTGTGGACTCCAAGCTCAAAATACCAGCTTCGTGCTCAAAATTGAACAATAGGTTAATTGGCTTCTGAACCTTTAATTTGGTTCATATCCGGGGGGATGATAGAGAAATCCCTATCACCCCTGCCCATCGGTGTCGGCCCGTTTCAGCCGTTCAATTGCGCGGTCAGACGAACTTGCAGGTTTTTATCAACTCTGTATTGTTATCTCTATAATAATATGGTCTTCAGGGATATGTAAAGTGGAAATAGACATTAATATAAATTGAAACGCCAGTGGACCGCCTGATTGGCAAGGGGGACATTAAATGGTGGATTTTTCCCCTATAGTTTTACAACACTCCTTCCCTGGAATGTTATAGATCCTTTATTTAATCATCGGGATTTATGGTGGATTTCGTTTTCTATGTTTTGATTGTTTTAGACTGTCGGTTCCCATCCGGGTTGATATTTTCTCGTCCAATAACTACCCGCTTCATCATTATGAAGTATATGGCCGTTTTTAGGATCGGTTTTAAAAGAAATATTCCCCGCGCGAACGGCGATATTTCCTAATTGAACAAGCAGGGTACTTTTGAATCCCTTTTCTATTTCGGCGTTTAAAGATGCATTTTTCCGGATACCATCAAAGAAGTTCTGAATATGCAATGCATCCAAAGCCTGGGCCGGGCTTACAGTGTTTCTTGTATCAATGGTTATGTTGTTTTTAACTTCTTTTAGCAGCTTGTTTTTCAGGTCATATAATTTGTAGGAATTCCTGCCGTCAAGTACCAGAGTGCCTGTTTCTCCATAGAAAGCGGCGCCTACGCTGGAGCCTTCAATATAGCGGCCATTACAGCTTCGGCCTTCCCACTCCATAAAGGTATCATTGGGAAACTCGAAGGTCATTACCTGTGTATCAGGAGTTTGCCAATCATCTTTATAACGATAGCGCCCACCGCCCGAGCGAACGCTTGAAGGGTAGTCAACTCCCAATCCCCAGCGCATCAGGTCAGTGAAATGGGTACCGTTATTTCCGGCTTCACCTGTTCCCCAGTTCCAGAACCAATGCCAGTTATAAGGTAAAATATTGTTCCGGTATGCTTCACGGGGAGCAGGACCCTGCCACAAATCATAATTCAGCCAGGAAGGAACGTCCACTTTTTGTCCTATCCCTATAGAAGCACGGTTATTGGTATACCATCCTTTTGCAAAATATACCCGGCCTATGATTCCATCATGGAGTGCGCCTATCGCTTCAATTACATTCGGCCAGGAACGCCGCTGCGAGCCCATCTGTACTTTTCGGTTATACTTTCTGGCCGCCGCCACCAGCATCTCGCCTTCCTGAGGATTATGAGAGCAGGGCTTTTCGACATATACATGCTTTCCGGCCTTACAGGCAAGAATGGCTGCAGGTGCGTGCCAGTGATCCGGAGTGGCTATCACCATAGCTTCCAGGTCTTTGTTCTCCAGGGCCTTCCTGAAATCACCAATAGCCTTGGGCCGTGAATTTTGAATCTTTTCTACGATGGCGACGCATTTATTCATTGAATTACTGTCTACATCGCTGATGGAGATTACTTCGCAGTTTTTCTGGCTGGCATAGTTTCTGGCCAGGGCGAGCCCGCGGGAATGAACACCCATAACGCCAACCTTAATACGGTCATTGGCTCCTATAATGCTGCCATAACTTTTTGCGCTGAAGCCCGGTAGCATTCCTCCTAAGGAAACAGCAGCAGAAGCCGCCATCGTTTTTTTGATAAAGTCTCTCCTGGAATCTGTCATATGTATGGTATTTTTTTATTTCGAAATTATATCAGATTTTGCAGTTTTTCATCCGCGGCTTTTCGTCCGCGTTTCCAGATTTGTTCAAGGGTTACAGACCCTCCGTTTATCAACCTGCTTTCGTCTGCTGCTTCCATAAAAGCGCACATTTCCATTGTGTCTTCCGGATTTACCGGCACATTACCCGTTTCGAAAAACTGAATGATCTGTTTCAGTAACGGTTCATAACCTTCAAAGGGTCCTAATACAGCATCACCATTTTCTCCATAGGCCGTTCCTCCGTAAGTATGCTTACCTGTGCGTGTACCGCGGAAAGTGCCGATCCGTCCGTCTTCCCAGGTGCCTACGGCCACATCCGTACCATCGGTATGTACGCGCACCAGTTCTTTACAGCCGGTCCCCATTACCGTGTAAAGGATCTCTACTCCGTGAATGCCATACCAGAAAAAGTCCGGATGTGTTTTTTCAATGGCACAGGGACTGTAAGTATCTGCTCCCAGTACTTTCCCTATTTTTCCGTGCGCTACATCCTGCGCGCTGGACATAAACCTGAGGGAAGACGAAGAGAATACGGGAACGTTATAATGTTTTGCCGCTTCAAAAATAGCAATGGCATCTGCCAGTGAAGCAGAAACAGGCTTATCAATGAACATGGTTTTGCCTGCTTTTAATACTGGTATAGCCTGTTCCAGGTGTCTGCGGCCATCATTGGTCTCCAGTAGAACAACATCCACTTTTTTCAGTAACTCCGGTATGCTGTTTACGATCTCAACGCCCATTTTCTTTACATCTGCTATATATCCGGGGATACGCTTAACTGATGATTCAATATCCAGGCTTCCTTTCGGATAAGCGGCCACTACTTTATATCCTTTATAGTCAGCAATGTTTTTTGTATTCAGATCTTTTGTAAACGCTACCGCGTGAGAGGTATCAAGACCGATGATTCCAACCCTTTTTCCGCCTCCCGAAACTCCTTTTCCAAATAAGGGGAGACTGCCCATGGAAAGACTCAGAC
>DASULB010000378.1:0-9826 GCA_036278455.1 Chitinophagaceae bacterium
GGCGGCGGATTTTACTGTGTTCCCGGGTGGCCCCATTTTTTGCACCAGCAAACCATCAATGTCCGATTCACTGAGGCTCAGCAGTTGACGGGCCACCGTAGATTCTTTTGGGGGGATATCTTTTCCGGTAAAGGAGGCCAATTCATTGACCCTTGCTTTGAGCATCAATGCCAAAAACACCAGCAAGATCACCGATAATACCAGAAAGCCAATGACCAGTGCATGGCGTGTGAAGGCGGCCTCTGCTGCAGGGGATTGTGCCTGGGAAACAGCAGGGAACAGTAAAAGCAACAGGGAGGTGATCGCCTGTATCCGGATTAAACGACTTAAACTTTTCATCTCCAAAGGGATTTTGCAGTCTGGAAAAATAGCGTAAATGGATTGTGAAAGAACCTTGTAAAAAATGTTAATTAATTGTTATTGCAAAGATAGGCAATATAGTTATTAATACCTTTTTATCTTAAATAATTTTTATTTTTTATAAAGCTTTGTCCGTCTTCCATGCGTGCCGCCAACTGCCGGATGTTTTGCCCCTCCAGCATGGCGATGATCTGGGCCCGGATCCCTTTATACTGATGGTGCAGCGGACAGGGATGTTCCTCAGAGCAATCGCTTAACCCCAGTACACAACCGGTAAAAATCCCCATACCATCGATGGCTTCCACTACCCTGCTCAGCGGAATTTCAGCGGCGCCGGGCTCAATAAAAAAACCACCGTTGGGACCTTTGGCCGAAGAAATGATCCGCTGCTTGGAAAGGGACTGCAGCAGCTTGGCTGTAAAATACTTGGGGATGCCGATGGCTGACGAAATAACATCAATGTTTATCTTGGTGTCTTCTGCGGCATTCACCATGATATAAATCAGTGCACGGATCGCATATTCACAGGATTTAGATAGCATAAGCTTGTTGGGTTGATTTTATGGGTTGACGGCAATTTACGTGATTCATTTTTCAAAAGGTCGGTGGACCATCAGGAGGCAAGGGATTGAAAAATCTGAGGGTCAGGACTGCCACTTACTTCTATATCGGCCAACAACCCTTTCCTGGCTGTCCGGGTAATGGAATGATCCGCCAGGTGGATCGTTTCAGGGACCGGAAATTTCATTTCCAGGATCGCACAACTTCCGGGATTTACCTGCAGGGTTTGCATCAGATGAAAAGGCGGATTGGCCAGGGATCCCTGCAGCCAGCATTTGCTCCAGATATTACCGATCGGATGAAAACTGCTGATCAGGTTGGGGCCGCCATTGACAAAATACAAACGGGCAGTTTGCCCCTTCGTTGCCTTCATCGGGCCATAACGTTGACGGGTGATGGCATGAAAGGCTCCGTTTAATACCACATAGGCCGGGTCTTCCCTCAACAGGGCGTCATAGTCAAATTCAGCCACTGTATTTTCATCTGCGGGCCTCTTTATATAGATCTCATTCTGACCCAGATAATATTCCTGATCCACCGGCGGTAATCCTTTTGAGGGCTCTACCAGTATCAGGCCATACATGCCGCTGCTGATGTGAAAATCCAGATCAGCCACCGCGCAGTGATAGATAAAAGCGCCGGGGTCCATTGCCTTAAACTTAATACGCCTGGTTTGTCCCGGACCGACATTGGTATATTCAGCGCCTCCTCCGGGACCATAGCAACTGTGAAAATCTACATTATGCGGATGATGGTTCGCAGGGTCTCCTCTGACCGTCACCTCCAGGGTATCTCCCTGGCGCACCCTGATCATGGGAGCAGGAACCTGCCCGTTAAACATCATGTAACTGAACAGCACACCCGGTTTGATCTCCCCTGTTCGCTCGCTGGTTTCCAGGAGGATCTGATGGGTCACCGGCCGGCTCCGGTGAATGGGCGGAGGTATCTTCATCGGGTCAGCAGATACACGTACGGGATGGACGGGTGGCTTGATGACGAGGCCGGCGGCTGCAGGCTGTTTTGTGGCAGCCGTGGTACCGGATTGCCGGTTTTCACCGGCGGGCCTGCAACCCGCCAGGTTGAGCAGCACACCGCTTGCTGCCAGCAGGCCCGCGGACTGCAGGAACCTGCTTCTGGATATCCCACCCTGCGTGACCACCTGATCCTCCTCCGGCATTGGCTTGGACGATTCCATTTTCTATATGTTTTATACATTTGAGAAGTCGAAAAGGCACACAAGTGATGGATATATGCAGTTATTGTGATGACCTGCTCCCGTCCGGGGCATCGATGCCGGATAACCTGTAAAGATCAATCAGCACCTTTAGCGGGAACCTTTGGTGCAATTAATATGCCGGTCCGGCCGGTTCGCCGCAAAGGCTCCTTTTCTGAGAATCTTGCCGGAGAATCCGGTTTTCAGACAAGCTTTTTTTTGCCGATCTTCACTTCCCAGATCTCAGGACCCTGCTGCACGTAATCCCAACTGAAAACCTTCCCCCTGTCGTTGAGCAGTGCATAGTACAGCGGCTTGGGATCGTGGTCATTGTGGATGATAAAATCTTCTCCCTGCTCCAGGGCATCGAAATGTTCATAAATGGTGGAGTGTTTCAGCCAGGGTTCGAGCACCGTAACATCCAGTGTATGTGTCTCTTTCATGAAGCATATGTTTTAATGGTTCGTGCGATATTGCGGTACAAAGATAAAGTATACATTTTAAAAATAAGATAAAAATATCTTTTTATCCTTAAAATAATTAAAAGTATTTCTACCCCACACTTTTTGCCTGAATATCCTCCACTAAAACAGAGATCACTGTTTCTATCCACCGCTGGAAATCGTCATCAAAATCAACATCGCAGTCCACCCGCTGGCATATTCTCCCGGCCCCGAGGTGCTCGAGCGCCGTGTCAAAATCTTTTCCGGCCTGGCAAAACCGGTAATAGCAGGTGTCCCCTAACGCCAGTACGGAGTAACGCAACTGATTTAAAAGGGGGGCTTGTCCACGGTTCAGGTATTCCAGGAATTCTTCAGCCATCAGGGGTGGTTCCCCGTCGCCATCCGTGCTTACAATGATCAACAGCACCCCGGTCAGGGGAAGTTCATCAAAGTTGAGCGATCCCATATCAAGGACCGTGGACTGCACGCCCACCGACTGAAGTTTTTCCACTGTTTGTTCCGCCAACCACTTGCTGTTGCCCGTATGGGTACCGTACAGTACCCGTATGGGACCCGAAAGCCTTTCACCAGGTGTTTGTTCCCTGGCTGTTCGTACGGGTCGCGAAATATCCTTTACCATGAATTGGGTCATCTCCTCATTTTTAAATCTGACCAAAGGTTTTTAAGCCATTCATGTAAAAGAACATCTTTCCCGGCAGGAACGCTTATCCAAAAAGGAAAAAAATTTACCCTAAAGGATAATCTTTATTTAGTGGGTGACTGACTTAGGTTTTCGATGGGAGACATATGCCCCTACATCTGCCCTCAAACCAATGGCGAGCCTGTTCCAGCTGTTAATGGTAACGATCGCCAGGGACAGCTCCATAATCTGTTTGGGGGAAAATAATTTTTTTACTTCTTCATAGACATCATCCGGTGCGCCACTCTCTGAAATGAGGGTCAGTGATTCACACCATGCCAGGGCGGCCCGCTCCTCGGCGGAATACAAAGTGGTTTCGCGCCATGCCGCCAGCACATAAATTCTTTGAGGGTCTTCGCCGATGGCGATCGCATCCTTTGAGTGCATATCCAAACAATAGGCGCATCCGTTTATCTGGGGAGACCTGAGCTTGACGAGTTCCAGCAACTTTTCATCGATGCTGCTGTGGTCCACCAACTGTTGCATGGCGGACAGGGCCTTGTAGCCCTCGGGCAACGTTTCATATCCGTTTAATCGCATGATTGATTGTGTTTTGTGAATAATACTTTTTATTTTGATTGAAGCAAATGCCCACAGGCTTCTTTCTTCACACCTTCGGTAATAAGGGGAACCGCTTCCCATACAGGGATATCTTTCGCTGCCAGGATCGGATACAGGGAACTTACGCCCCCTGTTCCGTTTGTCCGGGTCCCAAACACGACCTCCTTTATTTTTGTCTGACGGATGAGGTAACTGCACATGAAGCAGGGTTCCACCGTGGTGTAAAGGCTGCAGTCGCTCAATTCGCCGGATCCTGTGTAGGTGATCGCCTTCAGGATGGCCAGTACCTCTGCGTGTGCCAGCGGCGCGGGGACATCACCCGCCCCTTCGATCCCTTCGGCGATGATCCGTCCTTCTTTAACAATCACCGAGCCGACCGCAGTCTTGCCATCCGCCCCGGCCATGGCAGCCAGTTCCAGACAGCGTTCCATGTATGTATTATGTTGAGGATTCATAGCTGTCTGCAAATTTACCGGGTGGCCTCATCCATTTCATCCATGGCAATGTTGGCGTGAGCGTAAGCGGCACCCGCGCGCATTTCCGCGGCTACCCAGATAGCCTCCATGATCTCTTCCTTACTGGCGCCTTTATTCAAGGCACCGTTGGTGTGGGCACGGATGCAGTAGGGGCATTGCGTGACATGCGCCACGGCCACCGCGATCAGTTGCTTTGTCTTTTCTGAAAGCGCGCCTGCCGTAAAAACAGTTTTGCTGAAATTACGCCATGCCGCTACGTTGTCAGGTGCCAGCGCGGCTTTTTTGTCATTCATCGTCCTGCTTGCAGCAGGAAATAGCTGATGGTCTTCCATGGTCTTTATTATTTTAATGGTTGTATGATCTGTTATATTCTCTGTGGTCTTATCTTTTGTTTAGCCCTGAAGCCGGTAAACTTATTTTATCCAGAAGGCATCCTCCCACCTGTCTGTAAATAGGTCATGCGAACGGGAAATTTCCGTTTCTATTTTTTCCAGTTTTTCAGCGGATAACTTTTCCTCAAGATAAGGAAACAGTTCCCTTTCCTCGTAACGGACATGCGCTTCAACGGCATCGGCGAAGCGGTTGAACAAAGCGGGATCCACCGCGAGTCCTTCCCCTATTTCCGCGATCATCCCCCTGATCTGCCCGTGTTCCTGCCGGGCTCTCCCGCACAGCGGATCTTCATCGGGAAGCTGGTCAAATAAGAGGGTTTCCTCATCATGGAAATGCGCCGCTACCAGGTTTTCATCCAGGTATCTGATATAAGCCGCCATTCTGTGGGCGTCCACCTGATTTTTCAGGCCTTTTCTGATCTTCCATGCCAGCAACAGGTCAATATGATGCTCACGGGAGAGTGGTAAGAGGGCTTCGCTCCGCTTAACGGGTTTTACAGAAGACATGAATTGCCGGTTTTAATGTTTTTGGGTCCGGAACAATCGCAGCTGTACCGGATGACCTATTGTTTAAGGTTTTAACGCGCGTATTGTTTAATGGGTATTTCATAAAAAGGAAGTATCCTTTTACAGTTCACCCGTTTGGCTGAACAGCGGCCCTGCCGGCCGCGGGTCCTCTCCCACCCGGGAGTCACCATCCCAATGCAGCACGTCCTTCTTCACTGATGTTTTCCGCCGTCCAGCGCGGTTCCCACACCAGGTGGATATGGATATCCTTATCGGGGTAATACTGCTGCAGTACTTCGCTGGCGTTCTGGGTGATCATGGGCCCCATGGGGCATCCGTGCGAGGTCAGTGTCATCACCACCATGATGGTGTTGTTTTCCTCGCTGTAGTCTATCCGGTAGACCAGTCCCATGTTGATGATGTCAAGCCCCACTTCAGGATCAAACACCTGAAGCAACAAACCCCTGACCTCTTCCTTGAGAAAAGCATGGGGATCGGTGATGTCAATTGCTAAGCTCATCGGTTGTTTTTTTTGTTTCGGCTATATGCTTTACCTGATGGGTTACGGTCAAAAACACGTTGATGTTATAACAAACGGCTGTGATAAAAAATCCGGCGCAGCCAAGGGTGATCAGCCATTGGACCCGGGTGAGCACACCCGCCAGCAACGCCGCATATCCCAACAGGTAAGCATAAAACTGGTAATTGACCCAATGGTCGCGGTAGAGTTCCCTTGGCAGTGGTGTTTTTGTTTTCCCTATCAGCTTTTTATAACGGTGCATCCAAACGATAAAAGGCAGCGTTTTAAAGGTCTGTCCAAGTATAATGGCTGTGATGAAGCCACCCAGGATGCTGATGCCGTAAGCCAGGCTGAAGGTGACGATCTCCCCACCCGCCTCCGGTGAAAGGGACGCCAGGACAATCAATAACAAAAAAGGAACCAACATTAAGATAATGGCGATCATGGTGATTTTCATGGGCCTGTCCATTTTTTTACGCATGGCCTTTTTATAGGCCCGCCGCACAAATATCCCGTAAGCGATCACCCCCGCCAGGGCTATTAGCGCGAACACCGGCCAGTACCTTTCGGTATTAAACAAAAAGGCCATGATGAGAAAACCAAGCAGGGAGGCATTGATGCAATAATAAGCGATCCTGACAGGTTTTCCGGGCTCGTGATGGGATAGTAAAAACATCGGTATCAGCCGTGAGGCCACCCCCATGATCATCAGCAGGAACCAACCGGCCATGCCCAGGTGGGCGTGAATTTTTAAATAATACAGGTGGTCCTGCGGGAAGAACGGGTAACGCAGGTTGAACACCAGCAAAGTACCAAGGATGGCAGTCAGCAGCAACCACCAGGCGGCGGTGACGATGCATTCCGAGGAGATGGTCCATTTCTTGTTTTGCCGGGCGGTACGCTGCACATTGATCACGTACAGGATCACGGCAGACAGAATGAGCAATGCGCCGGCTTCCATGGGAACTCCCGGCGTAAAACGCCAGAAAGACACCGTCAGTAAAATAATTCCGGGCAACAGCAACCCGTAACACCACTTGGCTAACTTTTCACTGAACAAATGGACTTCCATCACCACCGGCAACAGTTGATGTGAAGCACCAAATATCATCATAGTGCCCCAGCCCAGCGCTGCAAGATGTGTAATGGTGAGTATATGCGGTTGAAAGTAATGTCCTGTAAAAGAAGTGCCGGATATCAGCATCAACACCGTCAAGACAAGAAAAGCGAAAGCTGCAGTAACGTAGTACGGCAAAACTACTGAAGGAGAAGGCGCTTTTTGTGTACCGAAAGGGATCATGATATTTTTTGCTGATGATGCGGTGATTTTGTTGATACAAAGGGTAATATGTCATCTGTTTATATGATTGTCAGGGTTGCTGTTTATAGATCAGTAATCGTACATCGGTTTCACCCGCTTTGTATACCAGGTAGCTGAAGTTTCTTTCCTTCAGTTCACTGAAAAGAAATACCGGTATCCGTTTGTGTGTCACCGATAAGCCATGGTCATCAGCCAACGTGGCAAGCGCCTCCAGGATGGTAACCATCGGCATGGGCATTTCCATTTCGCTCACATCGACTTTGATGATCTTTGTTCCGAATGCCGCCAGTTGCTGCGCAAAAGTCTCCCCGTCCGTCAGTGCGGGCAACTCGTTTTCCAGGTCTGCTTTTTTTCCTGCTTCGTCTGACTTCAATTTAAAGTAGGTGTGCACCTCTTCGGGGCCTTTGCGTTCCACGAAGTGCTCGTATCCTTTTTTTGCCAGCAGGGAAATAAGGGGGGTCGGTTCAAAGGAATTGATCAGTTCCAGTACGTTTTCCGGAGGAAGCGTCTTGACAGTGGCCATAATTTTTTTAAGCGGATCCTGTCCGGAGGCCAGGTCTTCGGTGACATCCAGCTTTGTCACGGGATGCTGGTCCAGGGTCCTCATGAAATCGGCCGCAGAAGCAAAAGCCCCTTTATCCTCCACCTCTTTTCTGTTCTCATCCACAAACTCGAATCCAAGGGGCTTTAATGCCTCTGCCAACGACTGGACTTCACACTTCCCCATTCGCGCAGCCTCCGCCAGCGTTGTACGGCCGGCAAGCAATTTACGCAGCAGCGGGTTCCGTAATTTTTCAAAGGGTTTCGCCACGGCGGCGATGGCTTCAATGCTGTCCTTATTCGCCTTAATGAGCTGCGCAATCTTCGTATCCCGGTATACTATCATGATGTTGTAAAGATTAAAGGGTTATCCATGGCGGCTCTTACCGGCTCACTTCCGGCGGCAGGCCGTCAGGGACTAACTCACGGCCTGGGTCCTGTCCGCCAGCGCATTCACCATTTCGATCTCCGCGGCGGGCCCCAGGACGATATAGGCTTCAAACTCCGAAGTGATTCGTAAGGCATGTGGTTTGCGGCAGGGAATTAAAAATTCCATGCCGGGCTGAAGGATCAGCTTACTGTTGTTGAATTCAAGCTCCGCCGTGCCGCGCACCACCAGTACAAAAGCATCCGAAGTGGCGTAGTGCCGGGGCATCCTGCCGCCCGCGGGAACTTTCACTTTCAGCACCTTATATTGATCTCCCTGGTAAAGTTGGTCCATTTTCATGAGCGATGCGTTTTAGGTTTCAGTTGGTCAGCGCCTTTTCCAAGTCAACCGATTTTGGAAACAGGATGTTGTTCTCCAGGTGAATGTGCTGATGCAGATCCTCATCAAATTCACGGAGCTTATGAAAATACAGACGGTAGCTCTCGCATCCGTCCACCGGAACTTCATAGTGGCCGGATAAGTTTTCCATGGCATGAAGATGCCCCGCGACCGACTGATGTTCATCCAGCATGGTTTGTACCGGGCTCTCCAGTGTACCCAGGGGAGGATTGCCTGCGGACTTCCCTTCGCGGCTGCATTGCACCAGTTGTTTGATAAAGGGGAACAATACCTTTTCTTCCTTGATCTGGTGAGACCGCATTTCACCGAGCAACGCGGTCAGGTGCTGTGCAATCTCATGCAATTCAGGATGCGCCCCGCCGTGATGTTGGGTAATTTTCTGGGACAGGTCGTTTAGCATCGGGGAAGCGTCCGTAAGATATTTGTGATGGATGTTCACGATGTAATCGGCCAGGAAATCAAGGTCCCAGTGATTGAAATCCATTTGGGGCTTCAGCGGCGCTTTCCCCAGGTTTTCCAGTTCCGCCTGTACCTGCTGCTCGGATACACCAGCTTCCGCGCATGCCTCCGTCAGGGATTTCTGGCCGCCACAACAGAACTCGAGTCCGAATTTTTTGAATATCTCCGCCTTGCGCAAGTCTCCTGCCGCGATGCTTCCGATCGTTTCGGCGCCACTGCCCGGGTTCTTCCTGGCAATTTTTATCAGCCAGATAGCCGGTCCCTGCATCAGGTACTCCCAGGTGAAGATATCGCCGCGTTCGCCCAGCAACTGGTAATAGAGCGGCTTGGGGTCATGGTCATTCCGGATGATAAAAGCCTCGCCTTCCTGCAAGGCATCGAAATGTTGAAAAATGGTGGGATGCTTAAGCTTTGGCGCTATTTGTGTCACATCCAGTGTATTGATGCCCGGCATTTCAGATCGGTTTTATGATTAAATATATAAAGTGAAACTAAAATATTTATATAAAAAAGAATTAAAGCTACATTTATCCCATTTATGACAATCCCGTTACAATGATGCTTTTGGGCACCTGGCGAAAGGCCTTTTCCCAAAGACAATCTCCGGTGGGTTAATGGTTCGTTGTGCGATGTTGATGTTCTTATTGTTCCCACCGGAATGCCTTGGCAGCTGTTGGTTTAAACACTGTATCCTTTCACGTCCACTTCTCCGGCACAGCTGAAATAATTGAATTGGATCCTTTGGTTCATCCTCCTTGACGCGCGTTTAAATTAACAGTACAAAGGTAAAGAATAAATAAGATAAAAATATCTTTTTATCATAAATATTTATTAAACGGAAACGGGGAAGCATTTTGGCAAGGGCCGGCGGGCTGAAAGGAAGGTAAAGGAGCTTTTGGCAAAAGACAAATAATCAGCAGTGGCACCGCCTACAATAACAGGACCGATCAGGATCACGCAGGACAGATGACTCCGGAAGGAAAGAT
>DASULB010000379.1:0-9403 GCA_036278455.1 Chitinophagaceae bacterium
CCAGGACAACTGCTCATCAGTTCCCAATAACCTGACATGCGTCACCGTGGCTGTAATAAAAGGGACGTGCAACATCCCGTCATTGGGTGCTTGAAAGATATGCAGGTACAATTTACCGGGTTTGCTGGTGGTTACACCCCATGGCTGCGGTGGTATCAGGCCATAAGTGGTTCCATAAATGCTCTCACCATATTTCTTTAACCAGTTTCCTGTTTTTAAAAGGTATTTCACTTCATCAGGAGGGAACCGGCCTTTGCCGTCAGGACCCACATTTAGCATCAGGTTGCCGCCTTTGGAAGCTACGTTTGCCAGCAGGTGAATGATGTCCTCCGAGGACTTGAAATTTTTATCTTTCGCGATATAACCCCACGTGTCATTGTCGGTGAAAATAGCCTCCCAGGCTTCTTTTACCGGAACGGTCGGCACTTCGGAATCTCCAAAATCACGATAATCGCCCAGGCCATGCCCTACCCTGCTGCTGAAAAGGCAATCGGGCTGTAAAAGACGCAGGCTGTCGATCATCTGCAGGGTTTGTTCTTTGTCAAGGCCACCCGGCATATCAAACCATACAATCCCCAGTGGCCCGTAACCTGTCAGCAATTCTTTCAGTTGGGGGATGGCCTTCCGGTGGTAGTATTCCTGGTAATTTTTGTCCTTCTTTTTAAAATCCCAATTGTTGCCACCGCCATTGGGTTCATGCCAGTCCAGGAACTGGGAGTAATAAAACCCGAATTTAATCCCTGCCTTTCGGCAAGCGGCGGACAACACTTTCATGGGATCTTTTTTGTAGGGGGTCGCATCCACGATATTGAACCGGCTCACTTTCGAATCAAACATGGCGAAACCTTCATGATGCTTGGCGGTGATCACCATATAGCGTATACCCGAGGCCTTGGCTATCTGAGCCCACCCCGTGGCATTAAAATCAACCGGATTGAATTTTTTTGCCTGTGCTGCATATTCCGCGGCAGGGATTTTCGCCCGGTTCATGATCCATTCTCCGCTGCCAAAATAATCATGCCCCTTCCATCTGCCGGCCAGCTCGGAATAAAGCCCCCAATGAATGAACATGCCAAACTTGGCATTCCGGAACCAGGTGAGATCCGGTCCTTTTTTTTGAATATTCTTCACTGGCACCTGCCCGTAGGTCACCGACGAAAGTGATAAAAGGATCGGAATAACAATCAATAGCCTGTTTCTTCTGTGCATTTTTTTAAATTTATTTTCTTCAGTGGTAACTGAAACTATCTACCTATTTGTGACGCTGTGTGAAATGACTGATCCGACTTAGAGAAACCCCATTGGGTGTTATAACATATTCTCCATTGGCATGGGTATCAAAGCTGAGTAGTGTTCCCTTTAATTTCTTCCATGCTTTGCCATCCCGGTACAAGGTAACCTTCTTTCGGGGCCAGGGATTGCTCATGTTGCAGACCGCTCCCTTTTCAGATTTTATTTTGACGAATCTTATCGCTCCTTTTTGCATCGCGGAAGTGATGAAAAAGGCGCCCCTGCATAGTAATTTAAATTGCGCGTTCCACTCTTTAGGCCACGCGGGGAAAACATAGATCACAGGGGATTTACCAGGTGCAGGCGGAACGCTTTGTACCAATGCATCTTCCAAAGCTTCAGCCGCCCTGCCCAAACGTTCAACGTTTGTTGTCTGGTGTCCTTCCCGCTCATCCATCCGGTTGGGCAGGGCGTTCACTTCCGTAGTATGGATCTGGTTCGGGATTAAGTAACGGGTGGCATGGACCCTTCCCAGTAAAATACCCGCGACCGGTAACCGGGATAAAACACCCACGCGGGTATCGTTGTGAATGCCATTTTTAAAATAGGCATCATAAGTATTGTTGGCGACGTTCAGCATCCTGGTGTCAGCCCCTTTGTTGCATAGATCAAAAAACCAGACCGGCATGGTATTGCTGTCCGGAAGGCCCTGCCCGTTCCCTTTTTGAATGGGGGGCAAAGCTTTTATCCAGGTGAGTTTGTCAGGTGACCTGGAAGAAGAAGGGAAATCACTGCTCACGGGCAGGGATGAAAGGTGATCCAGAAATTCCTGCCACACAGGGCGCATAGCGGCATCCACCTTTAATATTTCGGATGCTTTGATCGCGACGGGGAAAATGCCCCTCATGGAAGATATTTCTTCTACCGTATTTTGACCACCCCAGACGGATTCATTATCGTTTATATGGTAGATATGGTATTTTCCATCCCTTTCCTTTTTTACATTGGGAAAGTTACGGTAGAATTCAGCTATTCCTTTGATCATCGGATAGGCATACTTCCGGAGCCAGGCAGTATCCATCGTATATTCGTATCTTAACCAGTATTGGTAGGCGATTTTTGCACCCCGGGATAAAATATGGCTGGTATGTCCGAACGTGCTGTTATTTTTGGTTAAAACTTTCCACCGGCCATCCTGCCAGCCGCCGTCTTTCTTCCAGTTCCATCTGCTCAGGTAAGGCAATTTGGTATAAGCATAGTGCTTAAACGCGCTGGAGCGCTTATCCCATGATTTTTGTACCAGGTACAGTGCCTGCATCTCCCGTGCGATGGAGTCCGGTAGCTTTGGTGGTCCGTCGAAGCCTACCGTTTCGGGAATATACACTCCTTTGCTGCCCCACTCCTGCCGGGCAGCCAGTTTGAGGTGGTCATACATGCCCGAATACATGTCAAACATGGGTTTCATCAGTGATAGCCTGCCTGAAGTAAATAAAGCATTGTACAAACAGCTTTGATTAGCACCCCAATACAATCCTCCCCATTGCCGGGTGTCGCCTCCCGTGGACCACAGCATACCATTAAACTTAACGGGATATTTTCCCCTGGAGGAAGACGCCATCACATAGAGGTAATAGGTATAGTTTTTTTCTACATCATCGGCCACCCCATCGGCACTGTGCAGCTGAATAAACCCTTTTGACCAGAATTGATGCCACCACGTTTTATTAGAGGCAAGCAATTTCTCATACCCTTCGTTTTCAGCCGTTTCCAACTTTTTAGCAGCGGAATCCGCTACATTTTCCCCGCTGTTGAAACTGGCGGCGCTGGCAATGTATATGGAGAAAGGATGCTCCCCGGGCGCAACCATCAGCCGTACGGTGGATTCATCCGCAAGTTCTGCTTTTACCTCCCGTCCTTTTACGCCGATCACCACGGCAGATCCGCAATAATAATTGTCCTCTTTAAATTGCTGGGTCAGTACGATGTGGTGATGGCGGACGGAGATCTTTGAAACCCCGGAGTGATTGCCCCTGTGAGCGACCGGATCCCGTAACATGCGTAAATCTATATTCACATACCTGGCCCCTGTCCGCTTATCATCTACCCTGATGGCCATCACATCCTGCTTATTCCATGTCAGTACTTGTGCCTTCACCTCCTTGCCCTCTACGGTGACCAGTCCGTCATAACAGGATAATTTCTGCCCGAAATCTTTCCCTGTAAAAACTTCCCTGCCAAAGTCAACATCCACAAACCCGGCTCCTCCGCAGTAATCGGTGTTACGCTGATAAAAATTATTGGAAGCGGAATTATTGCCAAAAATATCCACCCGGTTGATCTGAAGTCTGAGGGCGGACGGTGAGGTCCATACCAGAGAACCCATGCGCCCGTTACCGACAGGCAACCCCGCTTCACTGCGTGTAACCGGTTGGTGATAAATCAAATCAGCCCGGGATACCAGGCTGCTGTCATTGATACCTAACAGGGCATTCCTCTGGCAGCATGCGACGGCAGGGGCAAAGACGGTGAGGGCACCGAAGATGGCAAGTTGTCTGAAAGTATAACAGGCGCAGCGGCCTCGTATCTTAGCCATCAGCGATAACGTATTCATTCGAATTTTAAGCTTCATGTGGTATCTCAGTTTCCTTCCGGCATAAGTTAACGCAAACGATTCCGCTGGTGTACAAATGTAGGGTGTCCCCTGAAGGTAACCTCGCGTTATTTTACCTGATCCTAATAGTATTTTATCACCTTATATTTCAAGTTTTTATTTTTTGTTCATTTTTGAGGGTGGGTGAAGTTGTCACCGGCATTCATAAAACAAAAGGGCATTAAGGGTCTTATAAAATTCAGTTCTCTATTGTACTTTTAGCCCTGATTTATAAAGGTCATCATTTGGGTATGAGTAGAATGCTATCATCATACAGGAATTTCTTGGAGATAATCTTTCTTTTCAGTTCAAACAACCCTTTAAAAATATTCGTCCGATGCGTTTTACCAAGAAACTTTTATTGCGCAATGTCATGATGTTGGCAGGCATCTTTCAATTCGCTTCATCCTTTTCCCAAAGCCCTGTTCCTTCAGCCCCCCCGGACCAACCGGCGCAGATCAGTATTTCAGGGAAGCAAGTTAAAATCAGTTATAACAACCGTATCCTGTTCACCGGAACCATGAACCTGGATAAAAGCAAGGTGAATATCAGACAGGTGAATAACAAAACAGACAGTGCCGTCAGCCAGGTGATAAAATTTACTTCCCTGTCTAAAAAACACCTTTCCATCACAGGGGTAATCTCCGCCAGCCTGGAAGCTTTTCCCTGTTCTATAGACCGGCCAATGAAAGCGGGCGAGGATATTGTACGCAACAGTGTTGGTTTAAGCCATAGCCTGTTGAACCGGGCGGTATATGACCGTAAGTGGGACTGGGTATTGTCAGTGGATTATTATGCAAATGTGGTGATCATACCTCAGGATCCGGTTAATCATCAAAACAATTTTAAGATTACTGCCTCGGGAAGTGAGATCACGATCAGTTTTCGTCCACGGTATTATCAGTTTCACAGAGGGCTTACCTATTACAAACCATGGACCTATAAAGTATGGAAAAAATCCGTCGCAGGATGGTGTTCCTGGTATGCCTTCGGAGCGGACATCACTGAGAAAAACATTGAAAAGGCAGCAACCGTCGTTTCAGAAAAACTGCGCACCTATGGTTATGATTATTTCCAGATAGACGATGGCTATGAACAACAGCCTATAGGATTTCCGGGTACATGGCTTCATCCAAATGATAAGTTTCCCTCCGGGTTGGGTCATCTCGCAAAATTTATCGGGGATAAGGGCTTAATCCCGGGTATCTGGAGCAATGTCAGCTTCCAGGACCGGGACAGCGCTTTTGCGCACAAGAACCTGTTTGTGCTGAATGAAAAAGGAGAGCCGGCAAAGGGCCAGTGGATTGGCTATCCCCTGGATGGCTCAAATCCCCAGGCTACCAATAAGATCATCCGCCCGGTATACCATGGATTCAGGACCATGGGTTGGCGATATTTTAAGGTGGATGCCCTGCGCCATCTTCGTTATGAAGGCTATAACAGTTATGCTGACTTTTTTCAAAAAAAACATGTGAGCCGGGTAACAGCTTACCGGAACGTCCTCAAGGCCATTCGTGAAGAAGTCGGCCCTGATCAGTTTATATTGGGATGCTGGGGGATAAGGCCGGAACTGATCGGGCTGATCAATGCTTGCCGCATCGGGGATGACGGTTATTCCTGGCAGGAAATGGCCGAGTACAACTCCTTCAATAATGTGATCTGGCGCAATGATCCTGATCACATTCAATTGACCACAAAATACGCCTATCGTGATTGTATGGTGGCCTCCATGACAGGGTCTTCCCTCATGCTCACCGACAAACCCGAAATATATGAAACGGGCAACATTGCGCCGGCCATCAGGACCGCCCCCGTCCTGTTCACCCGGCCGGGACAAATATATGATGTGGATCCCAGCCGCTCGATGTATTTAAAAAGGGTAAATACGGAAATGAGCGGCTCCGGGCCAAGGGTGTTCGATGCCAGTAGCAGTACACCTTATGATCTGTTCCTGCTGGAAATAAATAAACCATATGAAAACTGGATGCTTTTGGGGCGTGTTGGTGAGAGCAGAAAATATATTTCCTTCCATGAATTGGGACTGGAAAGTAAAAAGAAATACCTGGTATTTGAATTCTGGTCAAAAACGTTTAAAGGCATCTTTACCGGCGGCTTTGATCCAGGGGGCATAGACACCACTTATCATTGCCAGTTGTTCTGCATCCGTGAATTGCAGGGCCATCCGCAGTTGATGGCCACCAACCGCCATATTTCATGCGGGGCGCTGGAATTAAGGAAGTTGTCCTGGAACAAAAATATGTTGTCGGGTGTAACTGCAACACCGGGTGGTGATCTCTATACCCTCTACCTGTATGAGCCATCGGGTTTTCAGTATCGCTCCTTCAAATGCAAAGGCGCCACATTGCTGAAGACTTCCAAGAACGGAAGCATTCGGGAAATCAGCCTGAAAACGACCTCTCCTGGGCTGATAACATGGGAGGCCGTCTATCAATAGCATGGCAGTTTGTACAGGAAATAACCTCACATTGCCCGGATAACGGGGTTAAAGGCCTTGGAGAAGACCATCACCTGCGAGCCGGTCCGCAAATGGGCCACCTCTTCCTTCCCCGCGATCACTTTAATGATGGCATTGCCGGATAAGATTTCCACGATGAAAACCACTCCACTTTTTCTGATCTGCAATACTTCCCCCTGTAGCCGGAGTTTGCTGCTCATGTAGGCTTCACTGAACAGGTCATCGGGTTTTCCTGATCTGGCTATCTTTCCTTTATCAATGGAGATGACATGGTCCGCGAGCCGGTAAATATCGGTGATGTCATGTGTCACCAGTAAGGTAGTCAGGTTGAATTCTTTGTGCAGCGCCTGCAATTCGTCCCTCAAATGGCTGCGCATCTCCATATCCAGCGCTGAGAGGGGCTCATCCAGTAAAAGTAATCCTGGTTTTGTGGCCAGCGCCCTGATCATGGCCACCCGTTGTTGCTGGCCACCGGATAAAGTCCCCGGTTTCCTGTCCGCCAATGCAGTCATCTCCACCATTTCGAGCAGACGATTGGTGAAGCCTTTGTCTTTATTCCCCTTTAAAGCATACCGGATATTTCTTCGTACGCTCATGTTGGGGAAAAGTGCGAAATCCTGAAACACAAATCCGATCTTTCTTTTTTGTACCGGCAGGTTAATTTTTCTTTCCGTATTCAGCCATACTTCCCCATTGACCTCGATGATGCCTTTTTCCGGCTGCATTAACCCCGAAATAATACGCAGCAGGGTGGTTTTACCAGCACCTGATTTCCCAAAGATGGCAATGAATTCTCCGGGTGTGATCTCCGTGTCAATGGCAAGGCTGGTCATGCCGTCTGCCATTTTCAGCTTTTTTTGAATGGAAATTTTGATCATCTGCTCAGACCGGATTTAAATAGCGTTTATTGATACCATACACCAATAATAAAATAAAAAAGGACAGCAGCAGCAGAATGAGCGAATAAACATGCGCCTGGTGATAATGCAGGGATTCCACCTGGTCGTAAACGGCGATGGATGCCACCCTCGTTTTCCCCTGAATGTTGCCGCCGATCATCAGCACCACCCCGAATTCTCCGATCGTATGGGCAAAGGATAAGACGATTCCGGTGATTAAAGCGGGCTTGATATTGGGAAGCAGGACCCCGAAAAGTGTTTGAAGCCTGGTTTTGCCTAAGGTGTAGGACGCCTCCTTTAAACTGGGGGGCAGGCTTTGCAAACCAGCCTGCAAAGGGTGTACCATAAAGGGAAGGCTGTAGATCATGGAACCCACCACCAGGCCTGGAAATGAGAAGACCAGCCGCAGATTGAAGAAGGATTGGAGGAATCCGCCAAAAGCGTTTCCGGGACTAAAGGCGATCAGCAGGTAAAAGCCCAGCACCGAAGGCGGCAATACCAGCGGGAGGCTGATGAGGGTCTCCAGCACAGCTTTACCCCTGAATTTCCGCATGGCAAGGACGGCGGAGAGGGGTATGCCGATGATCAATAGCAACGCGGTCGTAATGAAGGCAAGTTCCAGGCTTAGTATCAGGGGTTGGTAATCGAAAGCCATTTAGTTGTCCGTTTTCATGAGTGACATTTCAGTGGCTTTTACCAGGCCTTCCACCGGGTCGCCCACCTGTAAAAGTAATCTTTTTGAAGCCGGCGTTGTAATGACGGACATCAGTGGCATGCCTTCAAAATCAACCGTAATGTTCGTCAATACTTTTCCTTCTTCTATCGCGATGATCCTGCCGGGAAAACGGTTGCGCAGACTTAATCCGCCTGAAAGGTTTTTCCCGATGGCCATTTCTGTTTCCTTAAATACCAGAAAAACCGGCCCTCCCATACGCAGATAACCGGCTGTTTGCGGCGTATCAATCACCACAGCAGAAAAAGCGTGCTCGCTTACTTCAACGGTTACTAGCGATATGCCTTCATCGGTTTCTATGGCGGTGATGGTTCCTTTTATCTTATTCATTCTCCTTTTTTAGTTTATCCGGTATCCGTAAGCAGTGAAAATAGCCTTTGCCTTTGCGCTAAACAAAAAATGGTAAAAACGCCGGGCTGCCTGTAGTGTTTTCCCCTTGGCATAGGTTAAAATAACGGTCCCCTGCTTAATGGGTTGGTACAGACTGTCATTTATTTCCACCCATTTTCCCCTGTTTTTCATTTTCGGGTTCAAAACGATCGCTTTGGCCGTAAAAGCGACGTCGGCAGCGCCGGTGATGAGGTATTGATTGACCTGGGAAATGCTTTCGCCCAGTACGATTTTCTTTTTCACCGGATCGTAAAGACCTGCTTTTTTAAGGGCCTGGACCGTGGCAACACCATAAGGGGCAGTAGCAGGGTTTCCAATGGCAATCGTTTTGATCCCCGGCTGCTGAATGATACCAATCCCATCATGCATGTTGATATCTTTTAACGTCCATAACACCAATTTCCCGTAAGCATATACCTGCGGCTTGCTGGTGGCAAACCCTTTCTTATATAAGGCCTCCGGGTAACGCATGTCAGCCGACAGAAAAATGGCGTAGGGCGCACCATGCTCAATCTGGGCGGTGAGCTTACCTGATGAACTGATAACCAGTTCAAGCTGTGCCGCATCTTGTTTTTCAAATGCATCTTTCAACGACTGCATGACGAACTGGGCATTGGCCGCAACCGCAATACGTAGCGTCTGGCTGAAGCATTGACAGGATAAAAGTAAAATAAAGGGTAAGAAGGAAATAATTTTCATGATGGCAGGTTGGTCAGGTTTTTTATTAACGTTTTTAAACACTGCGGGCGGCTCTGCCGGTGATTAATCATGCCTGAAGCCCTTCCTGACTTTATAGATGTGCAATATCGAAGGGAAAATAGCATCCATGGTTTCGGTCACTGCCCGGGGCGAACCGGGCAGGGTGATAACCAGCATGTCGCCCTTGAATCCCGCGATTCCTCTTGACAGCATCGCCAGCGGAGTCCGCTGTTGTCCATACTGGCGTGCTGCCTCCATCACACCCGGGATCTCCTGGTCTAAAAGAGGGCGTACTGCCTCTGGTGTCACATCTCTGTGTGAAAGCC
>DASULB010000380.1:0-5146 GCA_036278455.1 Chitinophagaceae bacterium
CCGGTTTATGTTCTACGATACTTCCGGCGATGGATCCGCCCCGCGGTGAAAGGAATTAAAAATGATGCGGGAAACGCAGGGGGAACAAATAGGTCAGATGGATTGCGTCTAAGCAAAAGGGCATCCCATACCCGTTATAAAAATCAAACAGATCAGGATAATGGCCGCATCCCTTTTCTTGCCGTTTTTATGGATGATCACTCAGGGAGAATGATAAAAGGGAAAAAGTAAGCCGCTATTTTCTGAATGCCTTTAAAAAAAGTATTAAAGCCCAAAACAGCAGCAGAGGGCCAGGAGTACCCATATCTATTCAGGTATAGATCAGATCTGTTGCGACAAATATCCGCACTTACCCGGCATGGCCTGTTCTCTTTGACCGACGCACCGCTACTTCATCCTGACAGCATGTGCTGCGGTATTTCCTGCATCCGCAGGTACCTCCCCTGCATGGAACGGTCCTTCGCCCGGATGAAAGATGTTTACGGAGACCTTCGGCCTTTTCATTTTCCCCTGTCAAGGCTTTCCCCAGCCCTGTCCGGAAGGCGATCATCTTTGTATTTTTGTCCTTCTGTTGTAACTAAACCCATTATTCCTGCTCTATTATAAAAGGGTCGTTCCCCTGATATCCGGGAAGTAAAACCACTAAAAGATGAATAAATTTAGCAGATAAAAAACAGAAAATAGGTACTTTAGCACAAAAATGAACCATTATCCAAATGGAATACG
Source organism: Chitinophagaceae bacterium (assembly GCA_036278455.1). GTDB lineage: Bacteria > Bacteroidota > Bacteroidia > Chitinophagales > Chitinophagaceae > FW021-bin31. Next base: position 727 of record DASULB010000380.1, read on the forward strand.
AAATCAAACACCAGGGTAAATTCAAGTTCGTGGAAGAAGGGGAAGGAGAACCTCTTGTATTGTTGCATGGACTGTTTGGTGCGTTAAGTAACTTCAAAGACCTGATAGACCACTTCGGTCATTCCGCCAAAGTGGTGGTCCCCATATTACCTTTATATGAATTAAATCTCCTGGATACCACCGTCAGTGGCCTGGCCAAATACGTACACCGGTTCATCGAACTGCGGGATTATAAGAACATCCATCTGCTGGGCAATTCCCTGGGAGGTCACGTGGGCCTTGTCTATTCCCTGAATCATCCTGAGCGCGTCAAAACCATCACCCTGACGGGCAGTTCGGGGTTGTTCGAGAACGGCATGGGTGAGACCTATCCCAAGCGGGGCAACTATGAGTTCATTAAAAAGAAAACCGAACTTACCTTTTATGATCCCAAGGTAGCCTCCAAAGAGCTGGTGGACGAGGTTTTCGAGATTGTCAATACCCGGATGAAAGCCATCAAAATTATTTCCCTGGCCAAGTCCGCCATCCGTCATAACCTCGGGGATGAACTCAGGGAAATCAAAGCCCCTACCCTGTTGATCTGGGGAAAGAACGATACCGTCACGCCACCGATGGTCGCCGAGGAGTTTCACCGCCTCATTCCCCATTCCGAATTGCATTATATTGATCATTGCGGACACGCACCGATGATGGAGGTACCAGTGGAATTCAACAGCATCCTGGATGAATTTCTGAAAAAACACCGGTAATGCGCCCGTTAAGTGTTTTAATCCTATATTTGTTTAGGAATGCTTGCCCGTGAACTCATATCGCCCATTATACCGACGGTAAACCGGATGGATACCACCGCCAAGGCCCTGAGCCTCATGAATGAATTTCATGTTTCTCAACTGCCTTTGGTGGAGGAAGGGGAATATCAGTGCCTGCTGGAAGAAACCACCATGCTGGACTGGGATGAACCGGAGACCTTGCTGGAGAACCTTACCTTTTCCCATATCAAACCGGCCATCAACGGGAATGCGCATTTCTTCGAAGCCCTGAAGCTGGCGGGTGACTACAGGCTTAGCCTGGTTCCGGTCGTGGACCACGGGGACCATTATTTGGGCGCCATCACCCAGGAAAACCTGCTGACGACGCTGGCGCATTTTAATGGCATGCATGAATCCGGCGGCATCCTGGTCCTTGAAATGGACCAGAATGATTTTATGCTTTCCGAGATCGCCCGTCTCGCCGAAGCCGAAGATGTACACATTCTGGGGATCCACACCTTCAACGACAACGCCACCGGAAAGCTGGGCGTCGTGCTGAAGACAAACCGTCTGGACCTGAACAGCTTTGTAGCTACACTGGAAAGGTTTCGTTACACCATACCCCACCGTTTTGACGAGCCGGCCTCCGGAGATCAGCTTCAAAGGAATTATGACCTGCTGATGAATTACATCAATATGTAACCTGTTCTTTTTTTCTGTTCATTCTCCGTGTTTTGGCCGGGATTCCGGGAAACGGGACCACCCGCGGCCAAAAACAACTCCTTTTCTTTCCCCGGCATCACGATACCTGTTTGCGCAAATAACCCTATTTTTGCCCTTTTATAAATCAACTTCAACTGTCGGAAGGGTGTATGTACCTGAGATATACTGCTGTCACGATGCTGTTAGTGCTTTTGACCCTCGCCGCCGCGGGCCAGAAGGCGCATAGATCCTGGCTGACGATCAAGCCCATCAAAGAGAAGCCACAGGCTTCCCCGCGCCTGTACCGCGAGATCGATCATGTTCATGACACCAATTACCTCATCATCGGCAAGATCAACGTTACGGGGAACAAAAAAACCAAGACGGCCATCGTGCTGCGTGAACTGAGGCTCCAGCCGGGCGATACGATCTACAGTGACGACCTCACGGCCTTCCTGGAGGAAAAAAGGCAGCAGTTGCTGAACTCCTCCCTTTTTCTTACTGTCAGTATTTACACGTCCCATACCACCACACATGCGACGGACCTCAACGTGGACGTTTTTGAACGACAATACTTCCTGGCGATTCCGGTGCTGAGCCTGGCAGATCGTAATTTTAACGTATGGTGGGTCGATGAACATCACCGTCTGGACCGGCTGAACTACGGGCTGAAGGTATACCAGAACAACATGACCGGCAAAAACGACCGCCTCGCCCTGACCGTCCAGCACGGCTACACCAGGCGGTATTCCCTGGAATACCAGCTGCCCTATTTCGACAAGGACCTCAAGCAGGGCCTGGGCATCTTCATTTCCTACAGCCATAACCGTGAAGTGAACTTTAAGGACAGCGCGAACAAGCAGGTTTACCTGAAACTTGATAACTTCGTCAAACAGGAGTTTTCCTTCGGCCTGAATTACACCTATAAAAAGGCCATCAGGCTCAAACATAAAGTTAGTCTCACTTATAACGTGTTTAAGGTAAAAGACACCGTTCTGGAGCGCAATCCGCATTTTTTCCCCAATGACAAGCCTACCCAGAAATACCTCGAACTCAGTTATAATTTCAACTATACCGGCGCCGACGTATGGGCCTACCCGCTCAGGGGCTTCAACATCAACGCGGGAGTGGTCCGCAGGGGTTTCGGACTCCTGGGAAAGATTGATGAGACCATCTTTTCCCTGGACGCCGCCAAATACTGGACGTTCTTCCCAAAGACATACGGAGAGATGGAATTCCTGGGCAAGGCCCATTTCCCCATCAACCAGCCTTATTTCCTGGTGCAGTCCATGGGTTATTATGAAAACTATCTGCGCGGGATGGAATATTTCGTGCTGGAAAGCGATCGCTTCGGCATCCTGCGCAACACCCTGAAACGGGAAGCGCTGGCCTTTCAGGTCCATACCAGTCTTTTGCCCAAACAGTTTTCCACTATTCCGGTGCACATCTACGTGAAGGCGTACAGTGATTTGGGATACTCCTATAGGGCCAACCAGGGCTCCAGTATGCTGGACAATAAACTGCTCTATACCTACGGATTCGGCCTTGACATCGTCACTTTTTATGACGCACTCCTCCGTGTAGAGTACAGCATCAACCAGTTAGGGCAAAAAGGCTTATTTTTACACTTTAAGTCAACGTTCTAGTCCCGGAACTTTCCCAAAACCAGCGCATGCAAATCGCCTTATACAGCCGTACCTCTTCCGACATAGAAGTATCCAACCTGCAGCAGCTCATTGATGAACTGCTGCGCTCCCACATCACCCCTTGTGTCTTCGAACCCTTCTATGCGCTGGCAAGACCCCTGCTGAAACTGGAGGCGGAATTAAAAACATTCGCTTCCGCGGAGGAACTGACAGATGGCATTGATTTTATGATCAGCATGGGGGGCGACGGCACGCTGCTGGACACCGTATGTTTTGTTCGCGACAAGGACATCCCCGTCATTGGCATTAACTTCGGAAGGCTGGGTTTTCTGGCAGGCATCGGCAAGGATGACGTCCATAAACTGGTGGAGGCGCTGAACAACCGTACGTTCCAGATCGACCGGCGGAGCTTGCTGCACCTGGACTGCAACGTCCCCATGTTCGGTGAGATACCCTACGCCCTCAATGAATTCACCATTCATAAAAAGGACACTTCCGCCATGATCAAGATCCATACTTACCTGAACGGCGAATTCCTGAATACATACTGGGCCGACGGGCTCATCGTATCCACCCCGACGGGCTCTACGGGCTATTCGCTCAGCTGCGGCGGGCCGGTAGTCTTCCCCGATGCCGCCAGCTTTGTCATTACCCCGGTAGCCCCCCATAACCTTAATGTGCGTCCCATCGTTGTCCCCGATCACCACATCATCTCTTTTGAGATAGAAGGGCGCAGCGACCAGTTTCTCATCACACTGGACTCCCGCATGGAGATCGTGGACCACCATATCCAGCTGGCCGTGCGCAAGGAAGATTTTTCGCTGGGGCTGCTCAGGCTGCATGAGAGCAATTTTTTGATGACCCTCCGCAATAAGTTGTTGTGGGGGATCGACAGGCGGAACTAAGCTATGCGCCCGCTGCATCGGATGCCGTGGGTGTCATACCAAAACCGGTGCCCCTGCGTTTTATATTTTTAATTTTTAAACCATTACCCATAGACCAATCTCCATGCCCGCATTAAAATTCTTTTGTTTCCTTCTCTTACTGGGACTGGCGTCCCGGCCGGGGAAGGCGCAAACCGATTTTCATAACTACAATACCCGGTACGTCGGAGAGGTGGGGATAGAGGCGGGGGGCGCTGAATATTTCGGCGATCTGCATACCACGACTTCTCTGAAGTCGATGAAAGCCGCGGCAGGGATCTTTTACCGTTATTTCTTTAATGACTATTTCGGTGCGAGCGCCCACATCCATTTCGCCCAGCTGGGGTATTCCGACGCCTATAACACCGACAGTTTCGCCCATGCCAGGAACCTCAGTTTT
>DASULB010000381.1:0-14534 GCA_036278455.1 Chitinophagaceae bacterium
AATTGCTGAGCAGGATCGGGTGATGTTCGCCGATCGGATTATGACTGATGGCCGGCGCGATAAAATCGCAGGGGATCAGGGGCGTGCCCTGGTGGATCAACTGATAAAAGGCGTGCTGTCCGTTGGTACCTGGCTCTCCCCATACAACAGGACCTGTCTGCCAGTGTACAGGCTCGCCATTCCGGTCCACATGTTTACCGTTGCTTTCCATGTTGCCTTGTTGAAAATAGGCGGCAAAGCGGTGCATGTACTGATCATAAGGGAGAATGGCTTCCGTTTCGGTCCCAAAAAAATTCCGGTACCATATGCCGATCAGGGCCATGATGACGGGAATGTTCTTTTCAAATTCCGTATGCCGGAAATGTTCATCCACGGCGTGAGCGCCCTTGAGCATTTCATAAAAATGATCAAAGCCGATGCTCAGCACGATGCTCAGCCCGATGGCGGACCAAAGGGAATACCGGCCACCGACCCAATCCCAGAACTCAAACATGTTGGCAGGGTCTATACCGAACTTCACCACATCTTTTTCGTTGGTGCTCAGCGCCACGAAATGCTTCTTTATATGAGCTTCATCGGTAGCCGTCTTCAGAAACCAGTCACGGGCCGTATGGGCATTGGTCATGGTCTCCTGGGTCGTAAATGTTTTGGAAGCGATCAAAAACAGTGTCTCCTCCGGTGTCACTTTCTTCAGTGTCTCCGCCATCTGCGTTCCGTCCACATTGGAAACAAAGTAAGGATGGATATCCTTTTTCCAGTAGTGCTTCAGTGCTTCGGTTACCATCACCGGACCAAGGTCCGAACCACCGATGCCGATGTTGACGATATACCGTATCTTCTTACCGCTGTATCCCGTCCACTGACCGCTGTGGATCTTTTCAGAAAAGGATTTCATCTTTTCCAGCACGGCGTTCACCTCCGGCATGACATTGGTCTCGCCGTCATATACGGGCTCCCCGGAAACATTCCGTAAGGCGGTATGGAGGACGGCGCGGTCCTCCGTCTCATTGATGTGCTCGCCGGAGAACATCGCTTCAATAGCCTCTTTCACCTGGCATTCATTTGCCAGCTCCATCAGCAGTTCCAGCGTTTCCTCCGTAATGATGTTTTTGGAATAGTCGAACAGGATATCCTCAAGTCTCAGTGAAAATTTTTCAAAACGCTGCGGGTCCATGTCGAATAACTTTCTTACATAGGCGCCGCTCATCCAGTCGCCATGTTCTTTGAGTTGGCGCCAGCTTTTGGTTTCTTCGGGATTGATCTTGGGAAACATAGAAAAGATTTTGAACCCTAAAGGTAATTTAAAAAAGTTAAAATGTTTTTCTCAGGGTCACTGTGGAACGCGCGACCTCCCCTCCGATCGGCGGATGTAATTTACTGATCTTAAGTTCAATGACCCGCGCCGCGGGGAAGGCCTCCTTGATGTGACGAACGCAACGTTCTCCCAGGGTTTCAAGCATATCGGCCCGCGTATGCATCTCCCCGGCAACGATCTCATACAACTTTTCATAATCAACGGTCTGGGAAAGACGCGTGACGGGCGCCGTCTGTTCAATGCTTACCGATGTATCCACCAGGAAAGTATTCCCAAGAATCTTTTCTTCCGGATAGTTGCCGTGGCCGGCATAGAATTTCATATCCTCTAAAGTGATGGTAAGCATGGCATCAGTCATAACACGAATATCAGTGATAAAGGTTTAAGCGTCCCGCACAAAACATACAAAACACAGAATGCTTCGCAGCCTCTGCCTATCGGGCGGCCGTTCCCGCGGACGATCGTTTAACCGGGAGGATATTGATGGCGGGCGCTCATGCCTTCCCCGCGAGATCGGCAACCGGCTGCTGATAACCGGATTCATGCTCCATTAGACTCAGGTAACGTTCGGCGTCCAGGGCGGCCATGCAACCACTCCCCGCCGCGGTGACCGCCTGGCGGTAAATTTTGTCCTGTACATCACCCGCGACAAACACGCCTTCCACATTCGTCCGGGTGCTGCCGGGAATGGTCTTGATATAACCCTGGTCATCCATGTCCAGTTGTCCCTCGAAAATAGCGGAATTGGGCGTATGTCCGATGGCGACAAAAAATGCCCCGACCGGGAGAATGGATATCACCCCTGTCTTGTTGTTTTTGATCCTCACGCCTTCCACTTTATCCGCTCCCAGCACCTCTGTTGCTTCGGTATTCCAATAAACGATGATATTAGGTGTCTTATCTACACGTTCCTGCATGATCTTAGAGGCCCGCATTTCACCACGGCGGACAAGCAGGTGTACCATCGAACAGATCTTTGAAAGATAGAGCGCCTCTTCGCAGGCGGTATCACCAGCTCCCACGATGACCGCTTCCTGGCCCCTGAAAAAGAACCCGTCACACACGGCGCATGCCGACACCCCGTGGCCGTTAAGCCTTTGCTCACTTTCCATGTTGAGCCATTTAGCCGAGGCGCCGGTGGAAATGATCAGCGCTTCGGCCTCCATCACTTTTTCCTCGTCAATGGTGACGCGAAAAGGCCTGGAGGACAGATCAGCGGCCGTGGCCATACCAAAACGAATATCGGCGCCCATACGAAGGGCCTGTTTCTCAAAATCGATCATCATATCGGGTCCCTGTATCCCTTCGGGATAGCCGGGGTAATTTTCCACTTCCGTGGTAATGGTCAACTGGCCGCCCGGTTGAATCCCCTGGTACAGTACCGGTTCAAGGTTGGCGCGCGCGGCGTAAATAGCGGCCGTGTACCCTGCGGGTCCCGAGCCGATGATCAGCAATTTTACTTTTTCCACATTGTTTTTTTCCATAAGTGTTTTATTCTTTCCCAATTATTTTGAAATAATGATTGTTGCGTATTGCGCGGCATATCCTCCCCAGTACCCCAGGGCACCGGGCACATTGCCCAGCACGGTGGTGGGCGTCGAGAAAGGATTGCCCGTATTGCTCCAGGCGTATTCCCAGGTATGCCAGAAATCATAGGTCGTCTTATCAATGTTACAGAATTTAAAGGTGACCGTGTCCCCCGGGTTAAAATACCCGTAATCCGAGAAATTGACGTGATCGTTCTTATCCACACCCCTGTCTATCTGAAAATCGAAAATCGTTCCGTTCGTTATTTCATCATCCGCAACAGAGGTCAGCCCGGAGTAGAATGGCTCGCTGTTCCTTTTGGTGAAATAACGCGCGTAGTTACCCAGTTCGGGCGGATCCTTGATCCGCGCCATTAAAAAGGCCCTGGTCGTATCCGGTTTAAGGTTCTTTGTACCCCACAGCCACCAGACGGAATCCAATTTAAAACCACCCGCCGGTATCGTGGTCTTCGCTTCGTAGGTTTTATCCTCCACCTCGATGTGCAGGGTGTAAGTCCCGCCCTTTTTCCCTCTCAGAAAACGCTCGTTGGCCGAATCCGGTGCATAGTAATAATATTTGTTGCCGTCGAGGGTGTCAACGACATGCTCCGTCAACCGCACGGTCTTTCCATCACCCGATACCGTTATAACCGCTCCGTGCACGAACATGCCCTTTAGGATCGTCGTATCAATCCTGGAAAAAATATTCAGACTGTGGCTAAGCACCACCCTTGGCGGTTGCCGGTTTTCAATCGTTCCTTCCACTACCAGTTCCCTGCCGTTGCCGTGAACCGGCAGATCAATGTCTTTTTCACAGGCGGTCCAGCCAAAGGCAATGATAATTCCTATAATCGCTGTCCTGATGTGCATGCCATATCCGTTGTCAAAAACTAAACCTCAAAGATAACTCATATCAACCTGATACAGAAACACCCCGCTGGTCAGCGGGGTGCGTTTATCCTTTGTCCACTTTTTAGTGAAACCATCCTTTTCTCAGCGTAACCTCATTGTCCCAGATAGGTCTTCAGCGCATTGCTGAAACGTGCTTTCTGCAGGCGCTTGATGGCTCTTTCCTTGATCTGGCGGATACGTTCCTTCGTCAGATCGTATTTTTGACCGATCTGTTCGATGGAGGTTCCGTTCTCCCCATCTAACCCGAAATACGCATTCACGATCTCGGATTCCCGGGGGCTGAGGGATTTCAGGACCCGGCGGATTTCCTCCCGCAGGGAATCCCGCATCACGTCGTCATCCGTCACATCATCGCCTTCCATCAGATCTCCCATCGCCACGTCCTCCGCTTCATGCACCGGTGCATCCAGGCTCATGTGACGGCTGTTGCTCTGAAAAATGCTGTTGATCTCCGTTTCGTTCATCTCCAGCATTTCGGCCAGTTCCTCCGTTGAGGGTTCGCGTTCATGTTCCTGTTCAAAAGCGATGTATGCTTTATTGGCTTTGTTGTAAGTGCCTATTTTATTCTGGGGCAAACGAACCAGCCGTCCCTGTTCGGCGAGTGCCTGCAGGATGGACTGACGAATCCACCACACGGCGTAGGAGATGAACTTAAACCCTTTGGTCTCATCAAATCGCTGTGCGGCCTTGATCAGGCCCAGATTTCCTTCATTGATCAGATCACTCAGGGACAAACCCTGGTGCTGATATTGTTTTGCCACGGATACCACAAAACGCAGATTTCCTGTTACCAGGCGTTCCAATGCTTTCTGGTCTCCCATTTTAATCCGTTGAGCGAGCGTAGTTTCTTCTTCCGGGGTCAATAGGGAAATCTTGGAAATCTCCTGCAGATACTTTTCTACAGCCTGTGAATCACGGTTTGTGATTTGAGTGGCAATTTTAAGCTGCCTCATAAGATTTTTTGTTTACTTTTTTTGATTTAAATGAATTAATGATTTGCTCTGCTAATCACTTAAAAAAATATAAGGGTCACTTAACTAACAGTATAAGTAACTTTTGGTTCAATAAAAACAGGCAGTGCAAGAAGGGCATATTTTCCGGTATTACAGTACAAATTTCAGACCAAAAGAGGGTGTAAAACGGGCGCAAAGGTACGACAATTATGTAAACCGGCCAAATCCTTATTTTACACCCTGCCAAGATAATGACCAAAACGTGATTATCTAAGTATTTATTTTGATTAACTGATTGATTTTAACATATTATTAAGGAGTATAATGATCCTTTGAATAATTTCAAAACATAACCATCTTACCGGATAAAATGTTTATCTTTTCACATTAAAATTTTTATCCTTAATTTTTTTATCTATGATCGATTATCGCAGCGATACCGTTACGCGGCCAACTCCCGAAATGCTCGGGGCGATGATGGAAGCTTCTGTGGGCGATGACGTGTTCGGTGAGGACCCCAGCGTCAACGCGCTTCAGCAAAAGGCGGCCGGGTTGTTTGGTATGGAAGACGCATTATTCTGCCCATCCGGCACCATGACCAACCAGATTGCCATCAAGGTACATACCCGGCCGGGCGACGAAGTGATCTGCAGCGACCTGGCGCATGTATATGTTTATGAGGGAGGCGGCATTGCCTTTAATTCGGGCGCACAGGTGAAGCTGATCAATGGTGACAGGGGCAGGATCACCGCCGCACAGGTATCCCGGGCCGTCAACCCCGATGACGTGCATAAACCCGTCAGCTCGCTGGTCTGCCTGGAAAATACCGCCAATCGCGGCGGTGGCAGTTGTTATGCCATCGGAGAAATCGCAAAGATCCGGGAAGTGTGTGCCGCCCATGATCTGAAACTGCACCTGGATGGCGCAAGGCTGTTCAACGCCCTGGTTGCGAAGAAAGAAACACCTTTGCAGTATGGGAAACTTTTTGACAGTATTTCCATCTGTCTCAGCAAAGGATTGGGAGCACCGGTAGGTTCCCTGCTGGTGGGATCAAAGGAATTCATCCGTCAGGCGCGCAGGGTGAGAAAAGTCTTTGGCGGCGGGATGCGGCAGGCCGGATTTCTGGCCGCTGCGGGCTCTTATGCGTTGGGGCACCACGTCCGGAGACTGGCGGAGGATCACGCGCATGCACGGCAGATAGCCGACGTGTTGGCGGAGCAGAATTTTATCGGATCCATGATGCCTGCAGAAACCAATATTCTGATCTTCGAGGTCAAAGGGAGCCTCACGCCAGCCTCTTTCGCGCAAAAATTAAAGGCGCATGATATCCTTGTCATCCCCATATCTCCTTCGGAGGTAAGAATGGTATTGCATCTGGACATCACTTCCGAAATGGTGGACCGGACCTGTGAGGTTATCCGGAGATTATAGCCTTCCTCCCCATCGAAGGGTGGTCCGCCCGTGTATGACCGGTATACACGGGCGGTGCCTGGATTCATGCCGTCCAGTTAGCTGAAAGCTATCCCGGCCTGTCGTGACTTCGGGGGACGGCCACGGAAAAAAACAGCGGCTGTGAGCAGGGGCCTCTCCCGCGCTGCTGTCCGTTGTTTCTGTTGTGTTTTTAGCTTAATTCCTGTAGGTTTGCAAAAATTTTATTCGACCCGGTCATGAAAGTAACTGAACATCTGCAAAATGCCAAGGATACGGTGGTTTCTTTTGAGATACTGCCTCCCCAGAAAGGGAGGGGTATTGAATCCATTTATAATCACCTGGACCCCCTGATGGAGTTCGATCCCGCTTTTATTAATGTCACTTATCACCGGAGCGAATACATGTTCAAGAAAAAAGCAGACGGCTCTTTTGACAAAGTGGAGGTCCGCAAGCGTCCCGGGACCGTGGGCATCTGCGCCGCCATTATGAACCATTATAAAATAGACGCCGTACCGCATCTTATCTGCGGCGGTTTCAGCACAGAGGAAACGGAAAATGCGTTGATAGACCTTAACTTCCTGGGCATCGACAACGTGCTGGTGCTCCGCGGCGACGCGCCCAAGAATGAGACCTTCTTCGTTCCACATCATGACGGGCACCGTTATGCCATTGAGTTGCTGGAGCAGGTGGTGAACATGAATCATGGCAAATACCTCGAGGATGATCTGATTGGCGGGCTGAAGACGAATTTCTGTATTGGCGTCGCCGGTTACCCCGAGAAACATTTTGAAGCGCCCAACATGGAGACGGACCTGCTTTATTTGAAACAGAAGGTTGCCCAGGGAGCGGAATACATCACCACGCAAATGTTTTTTGACAATAAAAAGTACTTCGATTTTGTGGACTGCTGCAGGGAAAGAGGGATCGACATTCCCATTATACCGGGGCTTAAACCCATTACCACCAAGCGTCAGCTTACGGTATTGCCGCATATTTTCCACATTGACATCCCCACCGATCTTTGCAAAGCGGTCCTCGCCTGTAAAAACGACGAGCAGGTACAGCAGGTAGGCAAAGAATGGATCGAGGCGCAGTGTAAAGAATTAAAGGCGGCCCATGTACCCGCCCTGCATTTCTATACGCTGGGCAAGACCCAGATCATTCATGATGTCGTGAAAGCTATTGTGTAGCAAGATAAGTTAGTCGTAACCGTGTCCGGGTACGATCAGTACTTCCCAAAGACGTAACCCAGCATGAGTCCAAAAGAAGTGTTCTTGATGGAATTCTTTTTATCGCCATGTCTGGCAAGGTTCATCAGCCCGAGTTCCGCGTTCAGCCCGATATTGAAGCCGTTAGCCATCTCGTAACCCAGCTGTATGTGACCGCCGGCATCCAGGCGCTTTAAAGACCCTTCATCCGCCTTAAAGGGATTCCCGCCGTATGAACCCTGCGGGCCACCCGAGACCTTTCCGGATATTCCGTAACCCAGGTAGGGCCCCACCCCTATCATCCAGCCGCCGCCGCCGGCCATCTCCGCGGTATAAAGCAGGTCGACAGGCAATGTCAGGTAATTTAACCGCGTCCTGATGTTATAGCCCTGCACGGATTGGACCTCGCCCTTCCCCTCATACAACAGGGACGGTTGCACTTCAAGCATCGGCGCTACGGGGAGATTGGCATAGACCCCTCCGGCGACTCCGATGATCGCGTTGCTGCTGCCTTTCGCTCCGCCAATCTTGGTCGTCAGGTTGGCCAGATCCGGCCCGGCCTTGATGCCAAAGCTGGTCTGCGCAAAGGAGTCGCCCGCTGCCATTAAGGCAAGCAGGATGAAAGTAAGTCTGAAAATAGGTTTTCTCATGGCTGAACTTCTCATGTTAAAATGATGATGATCGGTAAAAAATAACGCACGCGCAGAATAAGTCAGGGGTTTTGCCCATAAAGCTACATAAAAAAATCAATGACAGCCGACAGACCCGTTTGCACAACGTTGAAAATCGCCTGCCTAACTGCCGGATGGATACTTCCTGAAATACGTTTTTGTCAAAAAGCCCATTCGCACCAAACCGGCAAACCTCACAGGATGGCGGCATGTAAGAGAAGTCCTAACGGCATGCCGGGCCCCCGCTTCCTTGTGTATCCTTGTATTTCATCTAAAATCAAACCATAAGACACCCTCATAAGGTGCATTCAGTTGAACATTTTTTTGGCTTTGAGGCCCTGACGCTTCAGCCTTATGAAATTTAGTCCCCATGGGCTGTATTGCATTCATAAATCCTATATTTCCTTCGGGGTAATCCACCAGGGTGTTCCTATTATGAGCTCCCTTGGGATTAGTTGTTTTCAGCATTTGGAAGAACATATTCTCATTTCCTATAAAGACTTTAAACGGCATTTCCCGGGTACGCACTTTAACCCAGTACACATCCTGGTGATTCCCTTTATATTCGGAATATGCCCAGCTTGTATCCGCTCTGGGATTGTTGTAGGTGCTGGTCCAAATGCCGAATTTCAATCCTTTTAACCGGTTTTTCCAGACATGATAAGGGCCTCTCCCCAACCACTGCATGGCTGTGATATCCTTTTCAGGATAGTTGAAATCAATCCCCATAAAATCGGCCTCCCCTCTTTGACTAAACGAATAGGTCAGCTTGACCGGCTTACCGGGAATAAACGTCCATTTAGCATGAAGCCAGTTATCCTTTCCCTTATAGTCCGCCTCCACGATATAATTTTCCTCCTCCGCTTTATAGTTGAATGATACCAACCGCTGGTCAAAACCGGCCAGGGCGGGACCTCGGGAGAGTGAAAGCGATGAATCAGCGCTCATCACCTTTTCAAGATACCCACTTGCCTTGTTAAAATATAGTTTAACATTCCCGTTTTTTACGATAAGCATGCCTTTGTCATCCGTTGCTTTGATGGGTGGTGCCGGTTCCTTCACTGATTCTTTCATCCATTTTCCTGTAAGCTGCGCGGGAGTGTGCAAAGGCCAGCTCCAGGTAAACAGTTCCCTGTGATGTGGATCAAAAGCAGTGAGGTACAAGGCGTCACTCGACGACCAGGAAGCAGGCAGTCCCAGATCCATCCATTTCTTCTCTCCGGGCTTAATGGAAATACTGCGGATGCGCCCCGTGTCATCTATACGGGTCGCTGCCTGTTTTTGATTCGGATCACCAAAACTCACCAACTTCCATTTGAAACTACACTGATCAAGGTTGGTGAATAAATAGCGGTTCTCCACGAGCAACCGGCCATCAAAGCCGGGACCAATGTAGTCCAGTGCGATATGGACCGGCGACCAGATTTGTTTGATCGCGTAAAAGCTGCCCCCGATTTGACGGTAGGGTCCCAGAATGCCATCCGGCGCGTTGTCGCCGTGGGTATCGATGCTGTCATGCTCGTCGGTCCGCACCACACCACCGTCCGAGAAATCCCACATAAAACCGCCGGCACTGCGGGGGGCTCTTTCCATCAGATTCCAGTAATCATCCAAACCGGCGCCGGATCCTCCATCGTACAATCCATGTAAAAACTCTGTCGGGAAATAAACATCATTGTCATATAAAGCGGCATTTTCCATATAATTGTAGCTGGGATAATGCTTCGTATTGGTGCCGTTAAACTTCTCCCAGGGATGGATGACGAGCCGTTTTTGCGGGTCATACAGATCAAAATCATGATCCAGGTGGCGATTGAACCCTCCTTCATTTCCATTGTCCCAAATGACGATACTGGGATGATTAACATCATGAGTAACCATTTCTTTCACCAACCGGTGTCCTGTGCTGTCGTCATAATAATGCTGCCAGCCGGTTAACTCATCAAGCACCATAAGCCCCATCGAATCGCAAACATCCAGGAAATGGGTGTCAGGAGGATAATGGGAGGCCCTCACCGCATTCATGTTCATGTCTTTCATCAGGCTGACATCTTTAATACTCAACGCCTTGCTGGTGGTCCGCCCGCTGGTGGGCCAGAAGCTATGATGATCAACCCCTTTAAACAATACTTTCTTACCATTGAGATAGAACCCGTCATGTGGTCTGAGCACAGCGGTACGAAAACCAAATTTCTGCTTTACGGAATGTATTACAGTGCCCTGTTTATTTTTCAAATCAACCTTTACGGTGTATAGATGGGGAAACTCGGGACTCCATAATTTAACATCCTTGCATTGCTCCTGTAAAGTGATCATCGTATCGCCCCGATGCAATTGAGCAGAAACAGGCTTCAGTCTCCGGTTGCCATCAGCCTCCCTGATAGAAGCTTCCACGGTATAATCCCCCGCGACATGACCGGTAAACACTTGCATGAAAAAAGATCCGTCTGCCGCTGCATTAATGGCCAATCGCCTGATGTGGGTTTTAGGCACTATCTCCAGATAAACCGGCCTGAAGATACCGCCAAATATCCAAAAATCTCCTGCCCTTTCGGCCATGTTAACAGAATGGTTGGCGGATCGTTTGTTTACCTGTACTTCCAATAAATTGGACTTGCCAAATCTCAAAAGCGGGGTGATATCATATTTGAACCGGTAGAACGCTCCCTGGTGCATTTTCCCGGCTGACTTACCATTAATCTTTACTTTGGTATCCGTCATTGAACCTTCAAACACGATATTCACCTGCTGATGTTTCCACTGTTTATCGGCTTTAAAATGGTACCGGTACAGCCCTTGTTCATCGGACGGGTTTTTTGCACCACCATAATTGTAACTGCCGAAACCTTGTAGTTCCCAGCATGAAGGCACTTGTATGGTTGACCATTTACCGCTGTTGCGCCCTTTGGTACAATAGAAATCCCACGGAACAGTATGATCCTTATCTGTTCCTGAAAGATACCTAATGACGGTCTGCTGGGCAGCAACATTCAGGGTGTTCATCCCCAGCAGACAAAATAGCAATAAAATATATTTTTGTGCTGTTCTCACCATCTGTAAACGATTTTAACTGATAGGCCTGCCAACCAGACAAAAATATAAATAATCCCCAGGTATTCATACCCTTAATTCCTCACCATAAGGTGATTGGAAATGCCGACATCACAGGCCTGGATCTTGGGATGGGGCAACTGGCCATTACCCATAGGATACCGTAGAAAAGATCATGCGGAAAACACAGGGGTATGGGGGGCAAAGTGGCACGTCTCTTTTGTTCAGCAGCCCGATACCTTCAGTGCACCTTCAAAATTGCAAGATTGAGACTGGAAACCTTCCCATAAAAAAATCCCGGCGACAGCTGTGACCGGGATTTGTTGATGGCTTACCTCGTAGCGCTTTTAATGTTTCCCGAGGGTATACCCCACGGTTACCCCAAAAGAAGTATTGCGGGCCGAATTGTCATTGTCCCCGCCACTTCTCAGATTGAGTAGTCCCAATTCCGCATTGAGCCCGATATTGAAACCTGCGGCCATCTCATAACCCAGTTGGACGTTGGCCCCGGCGTCAAAACGTTTCAGGCCGTTGTCGGCTTTAAAAGGGTCGGCGCTGCCTTCCAGATTCCCGGAAGATACCGAGGACTTGCCTGAAAGGCCATATCCGAAGTAAGGGCCGATACCGATGATCCAGGCACCGCTTCCATTGGGCATTTCAGGTTTGAACAACAGATCAATGGGGAGCGTCAGGTAATTCAAGCGTGTTTTGGTATCGATCCCCTGAAAAGTATCCTTACCGCCCTTGCCTTCATACATCAGGGAAGGCTGGATAAAAAACTGCGGCGCGATGGGCAGGTTGGCATAAACGCCTCCGGCCACGCCGACCAGCATTTTACTGGTTTCCTTGGAACCGTCATTTTTCGTGGCCAGGCTGGAAAAGTTGGGTCCGACCTTAACCCCAAAAGTTGTTTGTGCGAAAGTGGCCGTGGCCAGGCAAAGAGCGGCCATGGTGAAAATCATCTTTTTCATCTCTGAAAGTTTTAAAACGTTCGTTAATAAAGTGTGCTTTGTTGACAGTTGAAGGTTTGATCCGGGTTATAAAAAATAACCGATGGAGATGCTTAGTACTTTGTTCCTGAGAATCTTTGGTGCATCATTATTACCATCAGGAGCATTGTTGGTAAAACTCATACCATATTGCGCGCCCAGGATCAGGCCGTCACCGAACTCGAATCCCGCCAGTATGTTACCGCCAAAATCGGTTGATTTGAGATCATCATCCGAACCGTTACCGAATTTGAGGGTATGGTCGGAGTAGTATGATCCGATAGAAGCCTCGGCATTTGTGGAAGATTTACCGCCTACACCGATCGCCACATAGGGACCCAGACCGAAATATAACCTGGTATTTTTCCCGATGGTGGGTTTGAACAGGAAATTGGCAGGTACTTCAACATACAGCGGATTGACCTTTTGTGTAAAAGTACCCAGCGTGCCGGAATGTTCCACCTTGGAACCTTTGCCCTCCAGCATTACCCCTGGTTGAAACGACAGCCCTTCGACCACTGGTACATCTACGATGACCCCTGCGTTAAAGGAGGTCAATGAATTGGCATCAGGGGTACCGTTGGTCTGGTCCTTGGGCTCATACTTCAGGTCAGCGAAATTAACGCCGGCTTTTATGCCCACCTTTACCTGTGCAAAAGCACCCAGCCCTGTAATCAGGGCAAGGGATAAGAGCAGTAGTTTCTTATTCATCGTTTTCATAAATAGTGTTTTACAGTAGTTAACAGGGACGTTCATAACGCTTTCCAAGGGTTACAAAGAATATGCCACAAACCATAAAAAAAGAAGCATTTGTCCGTTGTTTTCAGCCGCAGGGGAAAGGGAGAAGGCAGACAGTTCAGAATGTTACGGGTTGATCCATAGCAATTTATAAATAAAATAAAGCAGTACCGATTTCAAAAAATAGCCTGCCCGTCAATTGGAGGAATTGGCATGCTAAAAATACCATTCATGATGCTTCCCACTGTCTTTTTGGGTTTCTGCCGCTAACGGATCAGGCATGTCAGATCAGGCAGGCCGGCGCGTGCAGCGCAGTTCCGCCTGTTGTTTTTGCTTAATGCCGATCTGTCATTGACCTTTTTGCAGGGAGATGACAACCTGAGACAATTAATAGCGTATAGCCAGTAACGTATGACCGGAACATTATCGTTGATGCCCGCAGATATGAGGTACCAATCCGTTTCAGTAGGAGCGCTAAAATCCCGGCTTGCTCCTCTAACTAATTTTCAGGACCAGGAATCTGATGGCCCAAAAGCCTGGCAGCGTTATCAGGATATTCTCACCCCTAAGCACGCCACCGGGACATATCGCATCACAAGTTAACAGATGGTGGTTTATTGTAAAATGCAGCTATGACAGCCCAAGACATTTGTGCTTTCTCTTATCTTTACTTTACTTCCCCACTAAATTTGGCTTATCATGGAGCCCCGACCATTACTACAGCCACCTGCTTTCCTGTGGGTTTGGTTTAGTATCTTGCTCGTGGGGGGTATCTCGTTTTCACTTTTTCCGGGATGGCTTATATTCCCAAAGCCTAAGCGATCCATCGGAAATAACTGACTTTCGTTTTTCCCCCTTCGCGTTTCCGAGTCTTTTTGTTTCCCGCTACCACGAACTGTCCGGATAAAGAGACAGACACATCGTCCCGATGGAGGGGGATTATTACGGGGAATATCTCCGGGCTTCCATACGACAGAATGCTTTATCCCTGCTATCGTAACATCCTACAGGCGGATCAGCCCACAGGATCGCTACCGGATTTCTTCGTTCCTGCTTTCACAGAGGTCAAACAGTTATTGACCGGCGGAGGCCATCTTCTCTTTCTTTTTCTGCAGATGATTCAAAAAATCATCCAATTGTTTTACATCCAGTTTCTTCGCCAGTATTTTTTTATCTTCACCCAGCAGGTAGACTACCGGTGTCATATAAACGTCGTACAGGCGGCGATAATTGGTGGCTTTGTCCGGGTCCCAGACGTTTATCCAATCCTGCATGTTGTTCTTTTTAATAAAATCAAGCCATTGCTGCTGGGTGCCCCCGGCGAGTACCCCCATCATTTTCACACCTTCCTTTTTCCAGTGATGCTCGTAGGCGGAATCCAGTTCGGGCACTACGATCTGGCAATGGCCGCAGGTGGGGTCCCAAAACACCAGGATGGTGTATTTGGCCTTTACCCCTGAAAGGGAGACACTTTTCAGATCGGGTGTCTTCAGGGCCAGGTCCGGGGCGGTATTGCCGATGAGGTTAGGCGCGATCTGAGAAGCGCGTGTAATGATCTTTTTTGTTTGTTCCTTGGTGAGCCAGAAAGCCTTCCCAGTCATGTAATATTTCTCGACCAGGTGCACGTACACCGCATCCAGGCCCATATATGGGGAGTTGGCGTAGGTGTTGGTAAGCCACCATAACACATATTTAAACATCTCTTTATTGCCACTGACCCTGTCCAGCATGGCATCTGCA
>DASULB010000382.1:0-2077 GCA_036278455.1 Chitinophagaceae bacterium
TGTACAAATCACCAAAACCAATCGTCTGGCAAAGCATAAAAACCAGCCCCAGCACGGCCGTCACCGTAATCAGGATCTTATATTTGGACATCTCCCGCGCCTTAAAGGTCTTGACGGACCAGTGCATGGTCAGGCTGCTCAAAAGAATTGCCACGGTCGAAAACCAAAAAATATCCGGCATTTTAAAGGATTGCCACGCACTCCTTCCCTGCATCACCAGATAGGCACTCGTGAAGGCCGCGAAGAACATCACGATCCCCGCCAACGCCAGCCACATGTTGAACTTATATGGATGTATGCGATTCTGTTTTGCACTCACTGTTGTAACTCCTGTATTCACGATAAATTAATGAATTTTATCCGCCAATAACGCCAATTGCATCACCGTCAGGTAAATATATGAACCGAACATCAACTTCCTGGCATGCTTTACATCACAAAAACGAAAGAGGTCAACGGCCCTGTATACAAAGAACAATCCGATTGCCATGATGATGATGGCCGAAACAATACCCGACATCCTGAAATAATACGGAAGCCATCCTACGGGTATCAGCATCACCGTATAGGTCACCGCCTGTATCGCCGAAAACCGGTTCTTACCGTCACCAGACGGCAACAACTTGAATCCGGCCTTGCGATAATCATCATACGCTACCCATCCAATCGCCCAGAAATGCGGAAACTGCCAGAGGAACTGGATGGCAAATAAAACCCATCCCCCGTAACTAAGCCCTCCGGTGATCGCACCCGTGGCGGCTACCCATCCAATCAGGGGCGGAAGCGCGCCGGGAAAGGCACCCACAAACACGGCCAGTGAGTTCCATTTCTTCCAGGGCGTATACACAAACCCATACAACACCACCGACACCAGTGAAATGGCCGCGCTGACCCAGTTAAAGCAGAAACCCATGATCAAAAGGCCGACGGTCAGCGTCACGGCAGTGAAAATCACCGCTTCCCTGATCTCCATACGGCCATCCGGCAGCGGACGTTTCTTTGTCCGTGACATCAGGCCATCGGACTCGCGCTCCATCATCTGGTTAATCGCATTGGCAGCCCCTGTGATACAAAGGCCGCCGACAAAAAGTAAAAGAACTTTCCAAAAACTCACTACCACCAGCGGCGCCAGCAAATAAGCGATGACGCAGGAAAAAACCACCATAAAACTCAGCGTGAACTTCATCAGCTGATAATAGTCCCTCACCTTTGCCGTCAGACCGTCCTGCCATGACAACCTTATGGAATTCCCTCTGATCATAACTTGCTCCTGCTCCACTGTTCGCTATCCTCTGTTTATTTAATTCAACAATATACTTTTTCAATCAAGTTAATCTTTAACCTATACTGTAATGCCGGGCGATCCAAAATCCTTGCCCTGCTATAGCTCCCAGGGCCCGGCCAGGGCGCTTTTCCCCGTCAGGCCGGTTTCGGCGCCCGCTGCGCCTCATGCTCCAGTTCCTCCTCCGGCGATAGCGGTACATTTTGCGGGATATACTCAATACCGTTCTTACTGTAATCATATGGCCAGCGGTAAACCTGGGGAATTTCTCCAATCCAGTTGCCGTGCCCCGGGTTGATCGGTGTCGTCCATTCCAGCGTATTGGACTTCCATGGGTTGGGGTCGGTCAGTTTTCTGCCTTTGAAAATGCTGTGGAAGAAATTGAACAAAAACAGCAACTGTGTGACAAACACGACGATCGCCACTACCGTAATAAAGGTGTTTAAGCCTTCAAAAGGTTTAAACGTATACCATGCGTCGTAATTGTAATAGCGCCTGGGCATCCCGGCCAGACCCGCATAGTGCATGGGCCAGAATATCAGGTAGGCGCCGATCAGCGTCACCCAGAAATGGATATAACCCAGCGTCCGGTTCATCCGTCTGCCATACATCTTCGGGAACCAGTGATACACACCGGCAAACATGCCGAACATCGCCGACACGCCCATTACCAGGTGGAAATGCGCGATGATAAAATAGGTATCATGAATGTCAAGGTCAATGGCGGAATTTCCCATCCATATTCCTGTCAAGCCACCGGATATGAAAGTACTTACAAACCCGATGGCCCATAAC
>DASULB010000383.1:0-17303 GCA_036278455.1 Chitinophagaceae bacterium
GATTAATCGCATCGTAAACAGACTGTACAGGACCAACCGCTTCGTTTTCTGCTTCAGCGTATATCAGCAAAACCCCGGCATATCGAATAACAATAGGATTAATTGCGCTAAGCCCGGCGGTCACCTCGGTCATATGGCTACTGTCACTATAGGGGGTCCACTTTTTGGCTCCGATAAACGTTTCCGGAACATCACTCTGTTTAGTCACTTTACCATTAAACATTGAGCCCAAAAGCCTCACCGTCTGATATAGCCTCGGGTCCCTGTTTTTATAGGGGTCTGATGGCTCATATAGGGAAGACTCAGACGCGGGTTTCCCGTCTTTCATCAAATAAGCATCTATAAGTCCTTTTAAAGGCGCCGGGTCAGCATGTACAGTGGCTTGATCCACAAAGTTATTTGTAAAACGCGGTAATTCAAATTCAATATCCCATATCACTTCTTGATTGTGCTCATTTTGCACCTTAAATAACCCTCCATAGTCCGGGAATAACGAATATTTAGCCAGATCAATCACTTTCTTGGCTGTTTCCGCAGCCTCTTTCCATTTATTATGATACAGTAGAATCCTTGCTTTAAATGCCAGTGCAGCTCCTTTTGTTGCCCTACCGGGATCATTATCTTCCGGTAACAGAGAAGCAGCATCAGATAAGTCATTGAGTACCTGACTGAGGACGTCACTTTCTTCCGCCCTGCTCTGATCACCTTGGGAAGGGTTAGGCTGATCTGTAATAAGCGGCACACCCCCAAACTTATTAATCAGATCAGCATAGAAAAAAGCACGCAAGAACTTGGCCTCCCCTTTTATTTTATCCGATACATCACTGGCTAAATCCGCATTGTCGACATTGGCAAGTACCGTGTTTGCTCTCCCGATACCTTTGTAATCTGAATTCCATGCGCTTCCAAACAATACATTTGTTGTCAATGCCTCTCCCCTTGCAATTGATCTCCAACCACCAGGGTCGTCAAACTTAACAGCATTGGGTGTCAACACATCTCCATGAAATATCAAATCACTGGAATATCCCCTTAGCACTTCGTACACTCCGGTTAACCCTGCTTCTACTTCTTCCTCGTTTTTCCAAAAATTAGCCTGTGTGTATTGATCTGCCGGGGGCGTTGTTAAAAAGTCGTCGCATCCTGTAATAAGGAGTACGAGCGCAGATATCATTGCAATTCTTCTCATATTATTTAGATACATAGGTACTCCATTTTTTATAAATCCACTCGTATGCCAACAGTAAAGGTCTGTGAAGCAGGATATCCGCTAAATGTATGATCACTCAAATTTTTCTCGGGATCATAATACGGCATCGGAGTGATGGTTAATAAATTGTCTGCACTGACGAATATTTCGGCTGAGGTTAAATGCAATCTGTCCATTAATTTATTTGGGAAATCGTAACTAATCTGGACACTTTTGAGCCTTAAGTAAGAAACGTCGTATAAGAGAAAATCAGAGTTTCTAAAGTTGGTATTCGCAGCACCTTCATAAGTCGTAAGTATGGGTAGTTTTGCATCCGTATGCTCGGGAGACCATGAATTCTTTACCCAATATTCGGTTACGCCTGAACCATACCAGAAGGGAACTATGCCATAGTAGTTTGAATAAGTATACACCTTACCTACCCCTGTAAGCCAGGCAGAAAGGCTTATCCTTTTATAACTCAAACTCAGATTAAAAGTATAGGTATACTTTGGAATCCGGCTTTTATCACTAATGACTCTATCGTCTTGATTAATCTTATCATCGCCATTGGCATCTTCAAATTCAAGATAGCCTGGTTTGGTGTCATTAGATTGAAAGGCATGCGCCGCTATTTCCTGTTTATTTTGGAAAATACCTGTAGAATGCAGCAAATAGTAGGAATTAATCGGGTATCCTTCTTCAATAACTGTTCCGCCGCCGCTGCGCCATCCGAAGTTATAAATCGTTTGTCCGTCCAAGGCAAGGACTTCATTCTTTACCGTCGAGAGGTTTCCTCCGATCTCATATTTAAAGGCGCCGACAGCATTGTGGTAGGACAAGTCAATTTCGATGCCTTTATTAGAGACAGTTCCAATATTTTCTATGGGACCATTCAAATCGCCCACTTGGGCAGGGAGCGGAACAACATGTAAAATATTGGCGGTTTTTTTGTTATATACTTCAAAGCTAAAATCCAGTCTGTTTTTAAAGAGCGTAGCATCTACTCCAATATTGGAAGTGGTTGTTGTTTCCCATGTGATATTCGGATCACTATATTCTGTAATCGCCCCTCCTGAAGCGATGTTGTCACCAAAACTATAGTCATGCCCTAAATCAACAAGGTTAATATAGCGGTAAGAAGCGATACGATTATTTCCTAATTTTCCCCATGAAATTCTCAGCTTCAGGGCATCAATCCACTTAATATCACCCATGAACTTTTCATTGCCAATTTGCCATCCTGCAGAGAATGAAGGGAATAAACCCCATCTGTGGTCCTTTGCAAATCTGGAGGATCCATCGTATCTGTAATTCGCTTCAAACAAATATTTTTCCCTGTAATTATATCTGAATCTTCCAAAAAGCGAAACCAGCCTTCTTTTGCTATAGGTACCGCCAACATCTGGGTTTGTAGAACCGGCATTTAATGTTGTGAGATCATTTCCCAGATAACCCTCCCTATGGGCAAAGAAATTATTATCATCGAATAATTGTACGCTATTACCCAACAGAACGAAGATATTATGTCCATTCTTCAGGTTCCCCTGCCACCTAAGCGTTTGATGGAAATTTACCTGATCGTTATAGGTGTCGCTATTTTCGGCATGGGTAATGGGGGTCCCGCTTATACGCGATCTTTCCGCCATCTCCCCCGTTTTAACATTATATTGAAAAATAGCCGGCTCGAATATTTGGTTGAGATAATCTTGTTTGGTGTATCCCACTAAAACATTATAAGTGATGTCTAAAGGAAATCGGTATTGACCTTGCAGACTAAACCGATAAGACTGTTCATTATGCCGGTTAAGGCCTTCATTTATGATTGCCAGCGGGTTCCTGTAACTATAATGCCCCGGCGTTCTTATGAAGGGGCTGGCATACTTACCGTCTTTAGTGAGAACAGGGTCATAAGGTACGCTTGCTTCTCTGTTAACCTGATCCATTAAATAATTAGCCCCTGCAACAGGCTCATGATACACCTTAATCTGTCCGTCTATTATTGCTTTAACCGTGAACCTCTCCGTAACATTTACACTTGTATTCAGATCTATTGAATATTTTTTTGAGTTAGTTCCTCTTAATATGCCTTTCTGATCGTTATACCCTAAAGCTAACGAATAATTATAATTGCTGCTGCCCCCGTATATCCTTAAATTGTGTTTCTGTACAAATGCGCTCTTAAGGGCTATCTTATACCAATCCGTCGTCGGGTATGCCAATGGATCTGTCTTCATTCCATTTTTATAATCGTCAATCAATTCATCACTATAGGTGACCGTAGCAGAACCAGCATTGCGTTGTGCCTGATTCCGCAGCTCGAAGAAACGAATGGGGTCCTTTACATAATCCGGTAAGTTTATGGCCTTGCTTACACCAAAGTAATTATCATAGCTGATATGAAACCCTTCAGACCCTTCCCCGTTTTTAGTGGTTACAAGCACAACGCCATTTGCTGCTCTTGACCCATAAATTGCAGCTGCTGCCGCATCCTTAAGCACTGAGATACTTTTTATATTATTGGGATCTATCTTACTTAATTCGTATTCAATACCATCCACCAGTACCAATGGGTCGTTATTATTTAAGGTACCTTGTCCCCGAATCCTTATAATCGCTTTACCCCGTCCGGGTTGCGCCCCCGGCTGTGAAATATAAACGCCCTTTGCCCCCCTTAAAGCCTCAGTAGTATTGGTAAAGAATTTATTTTTTAATTGGGAGGCATTTATTACAGAAATGGCGCCTGTCAGGTCTTTCTTCTTCTGCGTCCCATACCCCACCACGACCAGTTGATTTAATTCCGATACAGACGACTTCAGGACAATATCAATTTCCTCTCTTCCATTTACCTTTATCTCTTCTGACTGATATCCCACATAAGAAATGACCAGCACCGCGTCGTCGGGTACCGTAACAGTATAATCTCCATTGGCATCCGTTACCGTACCGGTTCCACCTGCTTTAGCCTTAATGGTTACCCCGACCAAGGGATTTCCCAGACTGTCCGTTATCTTTCCAGTCACTTGAACAGGAGGAATAGCTCGTGTCTGTGTTGCTTGCCTTCTTTCCTTTCTTTTCACAATGATGGCTTTGTCGTGGAATGTGTAGGTAAGCGATTGGCCTTTAAGGACCATTTCCAAAACCTGCTGCAAAGAAGCGTCCTTAACATTCAGGCTGACTTTTCGGGCATCTTTAAGCACATCTTTTGTGCTTACAATCTGGTAGCCCGTCTGATCATGGATTTGTTCAAATACCTCTTCCAGGGTGATATTTTTTTTGTGCATCGTGATTTGCTGGGCATAGCTCTCTGCACTTAACTGCAAGCAGGTAACAGTTAGGAGCAAGAATATAAGCTTCATAACCAGTAGATTTTGTTTATTCAGCACTTTTCCCCATCCTGCCTTGCGGAGCGACAAATGCAGTAATGGATTTTTGCTATAAAAGTTTAATTTCATAACTTGCAATGCCTGTTTTCCCAACAGGCTGGTTTGGGTTTACGATGCGATTCATTCTCTTTGGAAACAGAAGATGACTTCAAACCGGTCCAGATCTTCCTGTCAATAAATACAGGGAAAGTGCCGGAAACGTTGGAGCGTTTCCGGTTTTTTTATTCGTCGTCATAGCGTCTTAATGCGAAGGAGCATATGCGCCATAAGGCGTTAAGTCCACAACAACGATTCAGGCCGGATGTAAAACTGTCTAACTGGAATTATAGCTCTGCATAACGTGTTATCTTTTAAATTTCGTTGTTTTGGCAAGGTCTTCCGCAATGCGTCTTCGCGTCCGCAGATTTTCCTGGCAGTAACATACAAGTCCTTCCCGACCACCTTATGGCATCTGTTGACAATGAGCAACGGGGAACAACGGGGAACAACAAATTACTGTACACCGTTCAGCACCGTAATCTTTTTGCCATTTATCTCAAAGCGTATCGCGCCGGTTGCTTCCAGCATCCCAAGGACCTCGGAAATATTGTTATCCCGGTTGATAAAAGCCAGAAACTCCCGGTGTTTGACTCCTTTTTCATAGCTTACCTTAATGTCATACCAACGGGATAGCTGACGCATAATCTCAAAAATATCAGTATAATCAAACCTGAAATAGCCCTCCTTCCATGCAATCGCCTGTTCGATATCTGCCTTAGGCTGCAGACGGAGTATTCCATTCTTATTCGATATGGCCTGCTGCCCCTGTTTTAGCTGCACTTTTTCACCCTTACTATTTACCTGCACCTTACCCGTGATCAGCGTAGTAACAATTTCGTTTTCTTCAGGGTAAGCCTGTACATTAAATTCTGTCCCCAATACTCTGATATCCTGCCTATATGTATGTACAATAAACGGATGCTCCGCATCGGTTTTCACCTCAAAATAGGCTTCCCCTGTTAATTGCACCTTCCGGGCGCCTCCGCCAAACCCGGACGGATACACCAGTTTAGAATCTGCATTGAGCCACACCTTCGTACCATCTTCCAATATCAAGCTATATTCTCCGCCTTTGGGCGTAACCAGGGTATATTGCACCGGCTTTTCACCGGCTACCTTTACCCCTCCTGCCTGGATATTTACTGTATTTCCAGCCAGTACAAAACTGGTATCTCTTTTATTTAACACTACCTGTGTTTGCCCAGCCATCAAAACCGCCCTTGTTCCCCCGGGTTTCACATCATTTTCATATTGTTTTACCAAATGGTGAACTACAGCTGGCGACCGGTCTTCTCTTTGAGAAAACAAATACCTTATTCCTATTCCCAGTGCTAAGGCCAACACCGCTGCGGCAGCAATCTGATGCCAGCGAACCGAGAGATACCGTCTTTTCCGACGTACATTACCCGCATTTATTGCTTTCTCTACCAGAAAATCGGCCTTCTTTCCTTCTATTTTCTTCTCTTCAGAAATTCCCTGCCATAAACTGGCAGTAACTTCTTCATATAACGCATCTTCCTTCGACTTCAAATAACCCAGTAATTCTTCCAATTCCTCACCTGAATAATCATCATTCAGATATTTCCTCAAAAGATCTCTTTTCCTCGAATTTGTGTCCAATTCCTTTCGTCGTTTAATATTAATACAATCCTCACATCGGATCGGACTATTGTCGGATAAAAAAATTTTAAATTAAGTGTTTTATTATCTATAGATCCAATCACTGCTGGTGATCACAAAGGCAAAAAAAATTTCCGCGAGGCAATTGCTTAAGTGGATCGCCACCGAACAAATAATGCTGGTCCTACGATAAATAGATATTTTTACCGGTATAATACTGCATACTCTTCGGGCGTTGCTTCGGCCGCCGCTATTCCTCTATCAGTCAGTCTATCGTAAAGGGACCGGCGCATACTACAGATAGGCCATCCTAAAAAGTGCCCAAGAGTGTCCATAGCGCGAATAGCAGGCAAAGTTCCATTTCAGCATGGCTATTAAGATAATTCCTTATGGATTTTCGCGCCTGGACGATCTGATTCTTTACAGTGTATTTGGAAATGCCAAGCTGACCCGCAATATCTTCATAATTCATGGACAAATCCCTGCTCATTTCATAGATCTGCCGCCGTTTAGGCGGAAGTAAAGTAATTGCGTGTTGGGCTATGGCACTAAATTCACTGTAGATCAGGTTATCTTCGGGTTCACAGTGCTTGTGTTCGGTATGCAAAGCCAGCTGCGCTTTAAGCGCATTATCCGTTGCCGCCTTTTTTAGAAAATTAAGGCTATAATTGCGGGCAATGGTATATAAATAGTTGCTGAACGAAAGATCGGGGTTAAGCTGCGCTCTGGTCGTCCATATTTTAATCAATACTTCCTGTACGATTTCTTCAGCGATGGCTTCGGACTTGACAAACCGGCAACAATAAGAAAACAATTTATTCTTATAATGATAAAAAATTTCCTTAAAAGCGTCTTCATCACCTGATTTTACCCCTACGATTAATTCTTTTTCTTGTATAACGCTATTTCCCATTTGATCGTAGTTAACCCATTTTCATCTCAAATGTAATCAATTATATTGTGGAATAAATAGAGCGTTCTATTAAAGCTTTTTTTCATGAACTCCTTTTTCTATCTTTACTATTGATAGCTACATCGTTCGTTTCAGGACATTGTGACCGGTTTTCATCGGTAACCGCGGACATATGGAGGATGCTGCATCGATTGTAAATAATTCCTGCGCCGTTTATGATCATACTGTTTTAGATCCGAACGTGCAGGCGAAATAGTGAAAATGGCTAGCGCAATCTATAAATTAAATACGACGCCCTGCCTAAATAAACTTAGCGCTCAAGCAGTTATAAAGCGATCGGGATTGCTCCCGAGGCCATCTGACAATAGATCATAAAATAGTGGCCAGCTAGTGAAACAAATTGTTGGGCAAAAGAATTACCTGTTGGCCATTCATCACTAATTTAGGAGCGAAAAACGATTACACCCCACAGTTTACAAATCAAATGGACGAATAATTAAACGAAAAGCAAGACAGAAGACATGGGAAGCGCGCGACCGGCAGACTGGAAAAGAATATGCACTTCCGTCGATATGAGCATGAGATTGGTTAACATGCATACCAAAAGTAATCATGTTTAAAGATACCGCCATACTAATTGACCATGATCTCATCGGTAAACATGAAGCCGTCCTGAACGTTGGGCGCTTTCACCCGGATAAACCGGGCGCTTTTTCCCTTTAAATCAAAAGTAAAGGTTTTGAATAAAAGGCGGCTGTCTTTCGGCGAGATATCGTTTTGTACCGCTCCCGTTGCCTTAAAATTTTTGCCGTCATCTGATAAAAGCACCGTGACGGAACCCGGCATATAGACACCGGGGCCCTTTAGCTGCATAAAACGTATGGACAGGCTGTTGAGAGTGGTGACGCCGCCCATGTCGACGGTTACATCAATGTCATGGAGAAAACCCTGCCATTTTTTGTCCTGATAGGTAAGCCCGCCGGTAATACCGTCGGTCAGGGTGGACGCCCCGGCAGCCGGATAGGAGCTGCTCCAGCCGCCGTTATTGTAGGTGATTTTTTTACCAATAGCCTTGTGGTAATTGGCGGTAAATACCCGGACGCTGTCCATCGGAAGGCCGTCTTTAAAAATAATGGCCTTTACCGTGGTGCGGCCTTTCACATAAAACGGTTTTGTATACACCGGAGACTTCCGGTCCGGCGTGCTGCCATTCGTCGTATAGCGAATGACCGGCTGGTACTGTTCCGTGCTGAAGCTTACAAGGTTCTCTTTTTTCTTATCATCCGGCAGGGCGCTGATGTGTACCCTATAGGATGGTCGGTAATAATTTACATTGTGGCGTTGTAATAACAGGTATTGGCTTTGCAAACGGCGATGGAAATCATCAAAGTTCTTTCTGTGCGGGGCGGTCCATGCCACCTCGGACAAAGCCAGCATCCTGGGGAAGGCCATGTATTCAACCTGTTCGGTCGTGGGCATGTATTCGGTCCATAAATTCGCCTGGACGCCAATGATGCGGTTTTGTTCTGCGGGTGATAATGAATCCGCCGGGACGGGATCATAGCCATACACTTTGCTCAGCGGCGTGTAGCCGCCGATGGCGTATGGTTGCGTATTGGGATCGCTTTGATAATGATCAAAATAGCAATAGGCCCCCGGTGTCATCACCACATCATGGCCCTGCCTGGTGGCGGCAATGCCACCGGCTTCCCCACGCCACGACATGACGGTTGCCCCGGGCGCCAGGGTGCCTCCTTCCAGGATCTCATCCCAGCCAAGGAGCTTCCGGCCATGCGCGTGCAGGAATTTCCCGATGCGGTTTACAAAATAGCTTTGCAGCTCAGCCCCATTTTTCAATCCCAGCCGTTTCATGAGCGCCTGGTCTTTCGGACAGGTCTTCCAGGAGGTCTTGGATGCCTCATCGCCGCCGATATGGATGTACTTCGAGGGAAAAATACGCATGACCTCCGTGAGCACATCCTCCAGGAAAGTAAAGGTGCTGTCATTGCCGATGCAGAATTCTGCATTCTTATATGGCTTTCCCGAACAGGAGAGCTCCGGGTAACAGGCAAGCACTTCTTCTGAGTGCGCAGGCATTTCGATTTCGGGAATTACGGTAATACCCCTTTGCGCTGCGTATTTTACCACCTCCTTCGCCTGACGGGTGGTATAATAACCGCCATAAGCGTCAGGGGCGCCCTGGCGGGAATAATGACGATCCGACTTCCACCACTCGGACAGGTTCTTCCGGGTGCGCCAGGCACCCTCCAAAGTGAGCAGCGGATATTTTTTTATCTGCAGCCGCCATCCGGCGCCATCGGTCAGATGCCAGTGAAAGGTGTTGAATTTATACAAGGCCATCACGTCGATAAATTTCTTGATAAAGCTCACCGGAAAAAAATGCCTGGAGACATCCAGGTGCATCCCCCGGTAGGTGAAACGCGGGGTATCGCTGATCTTTAGGCAGGGGATCCGGTTTTCGTCTGTCTGGATCTCCTGTAACTGCACGAGTGTAAACAGGCCGTGAATAACACCTTCGCGATTGCTTCCGGTAATTTGTATTCCCGTGGGCGAGACGCTGAGGTGGTACCCTTCGCTACCCAGCGTTGGATCCTTCCTCAATGCCAGGTGAATCACACCCCTACCATGAACAGTTCCCGAAAGGATCATCTTGTTTTGTTCAGGAAGATGCAGTGCACCAGCCAGCAGCATTGCTGCGTCTTTCAGTGCCGCCGGAGCGGCGATCCTGACCGCATCCGTCATCTGGAAGAAACCCGGTTTCCTGATCATAGACACGGGTGTCGGCACCAGGTCGTAAACCGCACGATCCGGTTTTTGCTGTGCCATGGCAAAGGTCGTCTGCAACAACAGAAGACCGCCCAGCATCAATAATTTTTTCATGATGCGGTAAAGGTATTATGGCCTCCCGATAAAACAAAACGCCTTCATCATTAAAATATTTGCCGTATTTTTCTACCTCGTCAACACCCAGTCATCCTGTTTTCCATGAAATACGGCATCCTGTTTTTACTTTTGATCTGCCCGGGGCTGATCCTCACCTCACAGGCCCAGGAAAAAACCGATACGCTGTTGCAACACCTGTTGTTGCGCAACCGGGACTCCATCCTCCAAATGGTGCTCCATCGTCCCAATATCTACCGCTGCCAGATTATTTACACCCAGATCAACCCCGACGCGTCGGGCCAACCCACCTTCAGAAACTATTACTACCATGTGGATCCCCGGCTATACTTCAACCCCGCCTCCACCGTTAAAATGCCGCTCGCGTTTCTGTCGCTTGAAAAACTTCACCGCCTGCACCGTCCGGGTGTCAACAAATACACGGACATGCTGATCGACAGCAGTTATGCCGGGCAGACCGCTGAACACCGGGACACCACCTCCCCCGACGGGCGTCCCTCCATCGCCCAATACATCAAAAGGGCTTTCCTGGTAAGCGATAACGATGCCTACAATCGTATGTACGAATTCGTGGGCCAGCGCACCATCAACCGGGAACTGCATCAGAAAGGCTATCAGGATGTCCGCATCATCCGGGAGTTTTTGCCCATGAGCATGGATGAGAACCGGCATACCAACGCCATCCGGTTCACCGACAGCACGGGGCGGTTAATCTACCGTCAGCCGCCCGCCTACAACCGGGATTCTTTTGATTTCAGCCATGTCATCCTGCTCGGAAAAGGGCATTGGAACGCACAGGACAGCCTCATTCATTCGCCCATGGACTTTACCAGGCAAAATAATATTTCACTGGAAGACCTGCAGCAGATCGAGCAGTCGGTCTTATTTCCCCGGTCCGTTCCAAAATACAAACGCTTTGATCTCTCAGCGGATGATTACCGGTTTTTGTACCGGTACATGTCGCAATATCCAGCCGAGACCAATTATCCCAAATATGACAGCGCCACCTATTATAACAGCTATGTGAAATTCTTTTTCAAGGGAGAAAGGATCCCTTCTTATATCCGGGTCTTTAATAAAGTGGGCTGGTCTTACGGCTTTCTCACCGACGTCTCCCTTATCGTTGATTTCAGGCACCGGCTCGCCTTCATGCTGAGCTGCGTGGTCTATGTGAACAGCGACGGCATACTCAACGACAATAAATATGATTATGACACGGTGGGTTATCCGTTTTTCCGCCAGGTGGGAAAAACGATCTATCAATATGAGCTGCACCGGCCCAGAAAATACATTCCCGACCTCGGCCGCTTTAAGATAAACTATGAGCACAGGGGCCCGGGTGATAAGCGGCCTGTTATCAAAGACATTGCCAACTGAAGCGGTCAAATCCGCTACACGTTCCGGCTTTTTTTGTATTTAGTCAGCGACGCATTCGAAACATGTGTGCATCATGGTATCACCTGGTATATGATGGGGCAGACAGCGAAACAACTTACCTTCATTAGCGGCAAGTTTGTGAATCCTCTTTCCGTAACGAGCGTCTTTTGAAGTTACCGGTTCTCAGCGAAATGGAGTATAACCTAGCCTGTTGGCTCTATTTGGGAAACTGCCACCGCTGCCCTGCTGATGGCTACCGGCCTTCAAGATGGTGGCATGGTTGATAAGCTTTCCCGGCCAGGCGGCAACGTTATAGCCAGCGTTTAGCGTTGTGCCGGATCACCCGCTATTTTTTATCCGCCCGTTTATCCAGTTCTTCAATAGGCATGGAGATCATGCGACCCACCGCTTTGTCTCCTTCATAAGTAATCACCTTGAGCATGACGGCGTCTTTGGGAGGGGTCAGCGGCCTGGTATATTTCGGATAAAAATTGTCGGGGAAAGAATTGTCAAAGCTGTAATAAATATCCAGTCCCTTTACTTCGGTACTCAGCTCGATTGTCAATTTTTTATCCGGGGTCCGGGTTACGCTGAAGATAGGATCATACACGCTGGGCGCATATTTTATCTGTGCCGCATCCAATCGTTTAAAATCCTGCTCTATCCGGCGGAAAAAATCATTCCAGTTGCGTTTGTCTTTTGGTGACCACAAGGCCTCTGCAATGGCCGCTCCCCGGGGCCACATCATGTATTCGGCGTGGCGCATGTTGTAGATCTGTTCGGTCCATAAATTGGCCTGTCCGCCTTTGATGTATTTTGGATCAACCCCATCGGGAAGCGGTTCGAACTGGTAGGCTTTGCTCAGTCGCAGCGTGGCATATACCTGCGGTTCAATAATGGGATCTCCCTGCATATAATCCAGGTAGGCATAAGTCGTTGGGCTCATGACCACTTCATGCCCCATTTTGGCGGCCTCTGTTCCACCCTTCATTCCGCGCCAGCTCATGACGGCAGCATTGGGCGCCAGGCCACCTTCCAGTATTTCATCCCAGCCAATCAGCTTTTTACCTTTGGATTCCACAATTTTTTCTATCCGCCTGGTAAAATAACTTTGCACTTCGTTCATGTTCTTCAGCCCTTCTTTTTTCATCAGGGCTTTTATTTCCGGGCTTTTCTCCCAATAATTATGCGGCGCTTCATCACCGCCCATGTGGATGTATTCAAAAGGGAATAATTGTGCCACCTGCGTGATCACCTTGTCCAGGAAGGCATATACTTTTTCATTGGCGGGGCAAAGGGTATTATCAACCAAAGCAATAGGTGGGGCACCATGCGACCAATCCATAAATGGTTCTCCTGAGTTCACCTGGTATTTGTCCGCACCAGGCGTGCATGATAATTCCGGGTAGGCAGCTATAGCAGCAAGGCTATGCCCCGGCACGTCTATTTCAGGCAGGATATTCACAAAACGTTCCCTGGCGTATTGCACCAGATCCCGAATGTCCTGCTGCGTGTAATAGCCGCCGTAATTACGCGGCTCATCAGCTGTGGGAGCCGAAAATGTGCCGAAATAACCTTCTTTCTTTACATTCCAGGCACCGACCTCGGTCAGCCGGGGAAGCCCTTTGATCTCTATTCGCCAGCCCTGGTCATCGGTAAGATGTAAGTGCAGCAGGTTATATTTATAACGCACCATTTCATCAATGAATTGCTCTACTTCTTTCTTGGTAAAGAAATGACGGGAGACATCGAACATCATACCACGCCAACCAAAACGCGGGTAATCGGTAATCTCCACACAAGGTGCCTGCCAGGCAATGCCTTTAACGGCTGAATCACTTTCAATGGCCGGTGGAAATAATTGCAGAAGTGTCTGTATGCCATAAAATAACCCCGCGGGCTTGTTTGCTTTCACAATTACCTGCCGGGGCCTTACCGATAACTGATAACCTTCGCTGCCGATCGTCTGATTGGGCGTTTTATTCAACTGCAGGCGGATGGAGGCGCCGGGCGAAGGATTGTTTGTTATTTTTACCCGGCTGCTGGTAGAAACGGTCAGTTTTTCAGTCAAAAAGGCAACAGTTTCTTTCAAATCCGGTCTCGCGGGTGCCTCCACTACTATATCCTGAGGTAATGTAAAGTTTCCTGCGTTTGCTGTTATCATCACGGGTTCAGGAATAACAGCGATGCCGGTTTGCGTACCTTGCCCAAAGGAATGGAGGCAAATAAAACAGAGAAAGAATAACACGATACTTTTTTTCATATCACACGATATTTTTCAAGGGTAGAACCAATCATTTAAAATGGCCTGCAAGATATGCATTTATAATAGTATTAAAGATGGCTCTCTCATAGTCCCGCACCGCCTTTGCCTTTCATGTCATTTTTTCGGCCGGATATTGCTCCCTTTTCATACAGGAACGCCGTGACATAAGATTAATGATCTGATGCAAACCGGGTATCCGCATGACCGGTCAGGTTTTTCATTTATACATTTAAAACGGATTGATCTACAACGAGGATACCATCCGGTTTGACGTTCGGGCGACCACAAGAAAAGGAAGACGGCGCTCCGTGGCCGCCAGGGTCGCAGGCGATACCCCCTAATGAGTGCCTTTCCAGAACAGTTCTTTTTATGTTGATTGTCCGGGTGGAAATTATTTTAAAGCAATGATATCACCGGTAATTTACTCCCTGATTTGATGATTTTGCGCTTCACTTCAATGGGGTTAACGGAATGGGGCCTATCAAAGAACCGGAAGGAGTTGCTTACCATCAGCAGCCGACTATGAACGAAGGATGAAGAAAATACCCCTCAGCAATGATACCTCTTCTTAGAAGTTAAAACATCTGGAAAAACGACAAAACCCCATAGTACAAGACGGATAACGACGAAAAAAGAAAGCCGGGATTAAACGCTGAAGATATCCCCGGGATAGACCAAAACAAAAAGATCGCGGGGCAGCTTAAACACCTTTGGCGGTTTGTTTTCTGAAATTGCCCGTTGCACCGCCATCGCTTTAATGACGTGTCGCCTTGTGGTGTAAACCAGCCTAAAACAATTTCTGATATAGCTCATCAATCCGTCCCGACATCACGACCTCAATTTTATATTTACTTAAATCCAATCCTTTTTTATTGATCCGGGAAATAAATATTTTATCAAAACCGAGTTTATCGGCTTCGGCGATGCGCGCCTCAATGCGGTTCACAGGACGGATCTCCCCGCTGAGGCCCACTTCGCCGGCAAAGCAATAATGGTGGGGAATGGGCTGATCATTGTAGGAAGACAGCAACGCGCTGATAATGGCCAGATCGATCGAGGGGTCCTCTACACGGAGGCCCCCGGCGATGTTTAAAAACACATCCTTTACGCCGAACTGGAAACCGCCGCGTTTTTCCAATACGGCGAGCAACAACTGCAAACGCCGGAGATCAAAACCATTGACCGTCCGTTGCGGCGTGCCATAGACCGAATGGGTAACCAGTGCCTGGGTCTCGATCAGCATGGGCCGCAATCCTTCCATGGAGGCGGCGATGGCGATGCCACTCAGGGATTCGTCCTGTTCGGAAATAAGGATTTCCGATGGATTGGACACCTGGCGCAGCCCTTTACCCGTCATCTCATAGATGCCCAGCTCCGAAGTGGAACCAAAACGGTTCTTGACCGTGCGCAAGATACGGTACATGTAATGTTGGTCACCTTCGAATTGCAGAACGGTATCCACCATGTGTTCCAAAACCTTTGGTCCTGCGATACTGCCGTCTTTGGTGATGTGTCCGATTATAAAAACCGGCGTTTGGGTGGCCTTGGCAAAACGCTGCAGTTCCGCCGTGCAGGTCCTGATCTGGGAAATACTTCCCGGAGATGACTCCACGTATTGGGATTGCAATGTCTGGATGGAGTCCACAATGACCAGCGCCGGCTTTAGCTTTTTTATTTCATCAAAAATAATTTGCATATCCGTCTCCGTCAGCAAATAAAAGTTTTCGTTTTGTAAACCCAACCTGTCGGCACGCATCCGGATCTGTTGGGAGCTCTCCTCTCCGCTAATGTATAATGTAAGTACCTTATCGAGTTGCAATGCCTGTTGTAAAAACAAGGTAGACTTTCCAATGCCGGGTTCTCCGGCGATCAGCATGAGGGATCCCGGCACAATGCCGCCGCCGAGCACCCGGTTCAATTCCGCGTCTTTGGTAAGCAAGCGCTGCTGCTCACCGCTTTCCACTTCACCCAGGCTAACGGTGCGGGTGCTTCCCTTCCGGGTGACATTCCATGCATTTTGCACCGATGACTTTCCGGTGTCGATGACTTCCTCCACAAACGTATTCCATTCTCCGCACGAGGGACACCTGCCCACCCATTTGGCGCTTTCATATCCACAATTTTGACAGAAAAAAGCTGATTTAACCTTACCCATCGGATAAAGATACGACACAGTGTAATAGGATCGTCTCCGGACAATGTCAAAAGAAAATCCGGACACCGGATATAACAGTGAGCACACTACGCCGCAAATTTGTTTCTGATCATGCTGCAAAGCACATCAAAAGAAAAAAATAACATGGTGAAAGAAAAAAACAATAACCTTTTGGGGAAGATATGTACACGACCGCCATCAGAAATTCTGCAGATCATTTTGTTTGTAACTTCCTTCTGGTGGTTCCTGAAAAGAAAAAGAGCCGGCAAAATGAAATTGCCGACCCTTTTTGCTTACTAACCCATTAAATTCAAGTCGAAATTACTAAATGCCCTTAGAATTGCAAAGTTTATT
The DNA here is from genome assembly GCA_036278455.1 of Chitinophagaceae bacterium. Taxonomy (GTDB): domain Bacteria; phylum Bacteroidota; class Bacteroidia; order Chitinophagales; family Chitinophagaceae; genus FW021-bin31. The sequence continues at coordinate 16,222 of DASULB010000383.1, forward strand.
CGCCCACTGTGAATAACTTTTTGATGTTTAAACGGAGATCAGCGCGAAAACACCTTCCGGAGCCTTCATTTTATATATAATTTAAGATTATACTTATAACATTGAGGAATATTTGTTTGTGTCTTATAATAGAGGCATCGGCCATTTAAACAAGGTCCCCTTTCTGCGCCAAAATCACTGGAATGGCAATTTTGACATCCACTGTCAATTAGTCAGCAGCGTCCTTTTTCAACCTAATCTTCTGAAAGTCAAAGGGAAGCATTTTACACACGCTTTAACAAAGCTTTAACACTTTGCAGACCTGTTTTTCCATGCTTCTCAGGGTCCATGTCAGTGGAAACAGTTTTTCGCTCCAAGGCTGAAGGGTTCCGCCTCATATGGAGACGCGGCAGCGGATGCACAAAACCCGTACAGAATGTTTTTAAAGCGTCGCAAATGATGCTGGTTGACGATGACCCCTATTGCTGAGGATTCAGCAAATCCCAAAGCCGGTCTTTTAAGGTATCAATTCCGCTTTCTTTAAGCGCGGAAATATAGACAGGTTGGTTTTCCGGAGGAAATTCCCCGCGGATAGCGGTCTTTAATTCTTCGTCAAGCAGGTCGCTTTTGGAAATGGCCAGCAGAAACGGTTTGTCCAACAGTTCCGGATTGTAATGTTCCAGTTCCTTTCTCAAAATATCAAGCTCCTTCCGGTGGTCGGGGCTGTCGGCGGGAATCAGGAACAATAAAACGGCATTGCGTTCAATATGCCGGAGAAAACGATGACCCAAACCCTTTCCTTCCGCCGCGCCTTCTATGATGCCGGGGATATCCGCCACGCAGAAAGAGCGGTCATCGCGGTAACTGACGATTCCAAGGTTGGGTGTAATGGTTGTAAAAGGATAATCGGCGATCTTTGGTCTGGCCGCGGAGATCACCGACAACAAGGTTGACTTTCCGGCATTGGGAAATCCCACCAGTCCGACATCGGCCAGTACCTTTAACTCAAGCAGCTTCCATCCTTCCTGCCCGGTTTCGCCGGGTTGGGCATAATCGGGCGCCTGGTTGGTAGCGGATTTAAAATGACTGTTGCCCAGGCCGCC
>DASULB010000384.1:0-3194 GCA_036278455.1 Chitinophagaceae bacterium
ACAGCTGACTTCCAGACAATGTTTATGGGTAAGGGGAAGGCAAAGGCGCACTTCGACTTTAACCTGACCGATCCTGATAAAGCTTTTTCTTATTCAGGCGGCCTGGGCTATATGAAGGCCAATATACTTAACAAGGCAACCCGGTACCTGGGAATGGTCAAAATACGGTCGGGAAACATTCACCGGGTGCATTTTGACTTTTCTGCGAATCAGTACCAGGCCAAAGGTTCGGTGACCTTGTTGTATGATGATCTTTCGGTGAAGATCCTGTCGCTGGATGAGATCAGTGGCAGGCTTAAAAATAAGGGTCTTGCTTCGTTGGTGGCTAACCTGCTGGTGCTCAACAATAATAATACGAAGGATACTTCCGTCATGCGGACAGCGCGGGTTGTTTACAAAAGGGATCCCGGGAAATCTGTTTTTAACATGATGTGGAAATCCATGTTCACGGGCATAAAACAGATTGTCGGAATGGATGACCAGGCTTCGCAATTGAAAAAGGATTTGCAACAGAACAGGCTGATCCAGAAGATCCGGGCAAAAAGGGACCAGAAGAAAAATTCATGAGCGCGGGAACGATGAAGGGACCCTGCAGAGTACAAGTCCGAAACGCTATCGGCGAACTTGGAAAACTTTGCCTACCTTTGCTTTTAGCAGGCCGGCCATCCTCAGGTGTTGCCGGTTTTTTTGTTTTACGAAGTTGATCGATACCCATGAATAATTTTAGAAATTTTTGCATCATTGCCCATATAGACCACGGGAAAAGCACCCTGGCCGACCGGTTACTCGAGTTTACGCACACCATTTCGAACCGCGATATGATGGCCCAGGTACTGGATAACATGGACCTGGAACGGGAGAAGGGGATCACCATTAAAAGCCATGCCATTCAGATGCTTTATGAGCGGGAGGGCCAAACCTATACGTTGAACCTCATCGATACCCCGGGACATGTGGACTTCTCCTACGAGGTATCCCGGGCGCTCGCTGCCTGCGAGGGCGCTTTGTTGCTGATAGACGCCACACAGGGCATTCAGGCCCAGACGATCTCGAACCTTTACCTGGCGATTGACAATGACCTGGAGATCATCCCGGTGATCAATAAAATCGACATGGAAGGCGCGCAGGTTGCCGAAGTCAAAGATCAGATACTGGATTTAGTGGGTTGTAAGGAAGAAGACATTCTGATGGCTTCCGGAAAGACGGGCGAGGGTGTTGCTGCGGTCCTGGAAGCCATCGTGGAGCGCATTCCCGCCCCGAAAGGGGATCCCTCCGAACCGTTGCAGGCGTTGATATTCGACAGCGTCTTTAATTCCTTCCGGGGCGTGATCGCCTATTTCCGCATATTCAACGGCGTTCTGCGGAAAGGGGATCACATTAAATTTGTCAATGCGGGTAAGGAGTACGATGCAGATGAAGTGGGGATTCTCCGCCTGAAGCCCGAAGCGAAAGAAATGATCGGCGCGGGCAATGTGGGATACATTATCACAGGCATCAAAAACGCCCGGGAAGTAAAGGTAGGCGATACCATTACACTGGTAAAGAACCCCTGTAAGAACGCCATTAAAGGGTTCGCTGAGGTAAAGCCCATGGTATTCGCCGGTATTTTTCCGGTGAACACCGATGATTTCGAAGAATTGCGCGATTGCATGGAAAAGCTTCAGCTCAATGACGCGGCCCTCATCTTCGAGCCTGAGACCTCCAAGGCGCTGGGCTTTGGTTTCCGTTGCGGTTTTCTGGGCATGCTGCACATGGAGATCATTCAGGAAAGGTTGGAGCGTGAGTTCGACCAGACCGTGATCACCACCGTGCCGAACGTAAGCTTCAAGGCTTACAATACAAAGGGAGAGCTGATGATTGTCAACAACCCGTCCGATATGCCCGATCCAAGCCGCCTGGACCGGATTGAGGAACCTTTTATTCGCGCGCAGATCATTACACTCCCCGAATACATCGGATCCGTTATTACGCTGTGTCTGGGTAAAAGGGGTATTTTGAAAGACCAGAATTACCTGACCACCACCCGCGTGGAACTGACTTTTGATATGCCACTGGCTGAGATCGTTTTTGATTTTTACGACCGCCTGAAATCCATCAGCCGTGGCTATGCCTCTTTTGACTATTCGCCGCTGGATTACCGTGCTTCGGATATCGCCAAAATGGACATCCTGTTAAACGGTGATAAGGTGGATGCCCTGAGTGCGCTGATCCATCGCAGCAGGGCGCAGGATTTTGGCCGTAAGCTTTGCAATAAACTCAAAGAACTGATACCACGCCAGCAATTCCAGATCGCCGTACAGGCCGCCATCGGCGCCAAGATCATCGCCAGGGAAACGTTATCCGCCATGAGGAAAGACGTTACCGCTAAATGTTATGGCGGGGATATTTCACGCAAGCGGAAGTTGTTGGAAAAGCAAAAGGAAGGAAAGAAAAGAATGCGCCAGATCGGCAATGTAGAAGTTCCCCAGGAGGCCTTTCTGGCGGTGTTAAAGCTGGATGAATAGCGATGATCTCCTAATCAAATGTAACAGTGTTCCACAGGAACCATCTTCCGTTAGCCTTTCGGAAAAAGGCGTGCGCCTCAGGGGCAGTAACGAAATGGAATCCGGAGATTTAAGGGTACACCTGGCCTATAGATAGGGATCCCTCCAGTCCCTGCGCCTTTCAGACATGATGAAGGACTATTTCTTTTTATCTTCTTCTTTTCTTATTTGCTTTTCCAGGATATTTTTTTTGAACTGGACCGGGGTGGGCAGCGGCGGTTTGGCAGAAATAGTATGATAAACTTTTGAAACATGCACCCAGTGACCATTCTCCCATTTGAAGCCCTCATAGGTACCGTCGGGAACCAGGGTGTATTTCTCCTCCGGTCTTCCATTAAGGGAAGCCAGGTGATCAAAGACGATCATTTTCTTGTCAGGATCATAATTTAAACTTGCATTGCCGTCGCGTTTATAGATCAGCAGAAAACGGTTGCGCGTCTTCCCCGGAACGCTGTCCTTTCCAAAATAAAATATGGGCGCGCCGAAAACCGGTTGCCCGTTTTTAAACGTGAGCGCATCCAGCAGCTTTTGATTGCTCCTGAAATCATAACCATGCCAGCCAAACAAGGTGTAATACTTTTTCCCGGCATGTTGGGTGAGCAGGATCTTGTAATAAAGCGCGCCGATCCAGGCCTTGTTGCTGGTGATGGT
>DASULB010000385.1:0-7723 GCA_036278455.1 Chitinophagaceae bacterium
CAACTGGTTTGTACCTTCAATAATTCACTGACCATGGTAGATCAGGCTCTCATGCGAAAAGGAAGGATGATCGCCAAATATGAATTCGGGAAGCTGGGGATATCCAAAGCCCGGCGCCTTTCTGCCTATTTCGGGCATGACACCGTAATCAATGAGCCAATGACCATCGCCGATATTGCCAATCCACATGAAAAGGGTTATAATACAGGCAGCGTGGAAGTGGTGGGTTTTAAAAGGAAGGGCATTCTCAGTAACTAGTAGGTGTAGCTAGTAGGTTAGTTCTTAAAATAGGTCGGCAAATTAAATATTAACCACATATTCCGGGATGCTTTTAACGCGGGCGTTATCTGAAAGATTCAGTAGAAAAGTACAAGGATAGATTCTGTCATTATCCGGCAGATGTTCTGGCGGGTGATGGTTATATTCCCGGCGGCCATATTCCCGGATTAAGCAAACTTATCTGTGGGGTAGGGTATTATGCACGATGGTTACATGTCCGTAACGAATGACATTCCAGATCCTCTTTGTATGATGACCCGCTTTTTGCGGGCAGTTTGAGAACGACACTATCCTTGAATTCATAGGCTTATCTGTGCTGATCTGATAAGATGAATCAGGCTTTCTCATTTTATAAGAAACCAATAAAATTACCCATCCGGAAAGCTGTAAAGTCGGATCAAATTTTCTTAAGCCTGACTTCATCACGGTTTTGGATTAACAGAAAATTGTAAGGCTTACCGGCTATTCAACGATCCTGGATGGGTAATCCTAATCATTATCTACTTAAGTTATTCATAGGTAACTTTCAGAACAGAGCCATCCCCCAAGGACGTGACATACCATGTATGATCATTTACCTGCTTAATTCCGACAGGTTGGTTAAGACCGTCGGCAAGTAACTTAGTGGTTGATCCATCTGCCCACAGTAGTGATCCTGAATTGGGCGCAAAGCCTGATGCCGGGCTAAATGAGGAGGCATGCTGAACAAAAATATGAGTGGAGTTTATGCCTGCTGCCTGATCTACAAGCATAGTAAATCCCTTTTCATAAATAGAGACATTTCCCGACATGGAAACTTTATAAATCGTTGCCTGGTCGGGAAGGAACGGGAAACCAGTCAATGTAGTCACTAAGAAATTGCTTCCATCCCACATAATAGAAGTAGGTACAGATTGAACAGTTGGGCCACCAATTGGAGTAGGATTGCTGAAGTTGGGGATCTCTGCTAAAATATGATATTTATTTACGCCAGTACGTTGTACAATAGCATTGGCTCCGGCATCTGTAATGTACAGATTCCCGTCGGGACCTTTTGTAAGATTGTAAGGATGAGAGTCTTGTTCCGGGTTATTCGCAGAGGGAATTTGAGAAATTACTGCGGCAATATCTTCAGAGGGGAGCGTATTGGCATCTAAAGGTTTATTACCAGGTTTAAAGTGAGATATATCTGCCTGGTACAAATAATCTCCTGATAAAACATACAGTATTCCACCTTCCCGTAAGATGTGCACGGTTCCCTGTAATTCGTGGGAATGGACATTGGCATAGGAAGACAGATTGATGATAGCATCATGTTTTTGTCCGTTAGGAGTAATCACAATTACTTTGCCATCATTGTTGTGGGTATCCCCTTTAGCGTCAGCAGTATCAGTACCACCCTCAGAAACCCAGATGTTGCCATGGGTATCTGTTTCAATTCCCATTGGTCCCGCAAGACCAGTAGCTATTGTTGTAATCTTAAGTTTTGGAGAATGGGGCATTCTATCTCCCCTTTTGCATCCAGCAAACACAATTAATAAGGCCATGCAGGCCATCAACCAGATAATTTTCGTGCTGGTTGGTTTCCTTTTTGAAAGTGTCATTTTAGTAAAATTTTAGTAATGAATAAAAAAATACCCTTACATACGCACCGCTGGTGCATAAGTTTTTATAGGATAGATTTTTTATAGGATATGCTTTTGCTAGGGTAACCAGAGAGTTGCACAACACAACATAACTGTCGGTAAAATAGGAGGTTTTCTGAGAACTTTATTCAACTTAAAATTACTAAGGGCAAAGGTAGATTTATTTTATCATTCCGCTTATTTTTTTATTTTGTCAGCATCATCCATTTAGGGCGTGATGGCCTGTAGAAGGCACTGATATTTTATCTGGTTATTCAATGACCATTAAATAAGCAATTCCATTCATTTGGGGCCCTGGTTTGAAGGAGAGTTTAAAGCTTTAAAACAACAAGAGGTTTTTGAGTGCTTTTGCTGATTCCCCTGCCCGGTTGCCCACCAGATTCTCTCATGGGTCACCTGCCTTTTGAAGGTGAACAATTGGGTTTACCTTGGTGCGCCCATTTAACATCACAGCGTTAGGTTCTGTCTGTCGACCGTCAGGCTTATTGTCTGCGCGGTCCAGTGGTCGCGTGAATCGTCCGCCTGAATTGCCTTTTGGTTTGGGCCCAGGGAATTTTTGATGGCAGTCAACATAAGGATATTTATCAACCGTTCACTGGTGTTAACAATACCTTCGTGCCCGGCCTTATGACCGGATTTTCAGAGACGTCAACGCTCTATTGCTGCATTGTGATCAAAACCCAGGTAGTTTTCGATTGACCTGATACTATCACAGCAGTATCAAAAGAAAATCTTCTGGACTACTTTGGCAACGTAGTCATTTGGTGGAAGATATAGGGCGGGCCTAAGACAAAAAAACGATTTGTATGTTGGGTTTCGGAACAGAAAACCATTTGAGATGCAGTGTGTCCAGCAAAGGTGGATGTGTCCAAGTAGGAGCCTGTCCCTTCAAGCTAAGCGTCAAAGCCCTGTAACGTAGCAGCAAGGGCGGAGGTAGTGAAACCCTTGAAGCCTGCAAAAAAAACTGGAAAGCAGAGTGAGTGGGTTCCCAGGCTGTAACGAAAGTGAGCGCCAAGGTGGTCCCGTTATAATAGGAACATCAATGGCCTGTTGGCAGGTCAGGAACCGGATATCTGATGGAGAACCGGATGTTTTTTTTAAACGACATCATAGTGCGAAGGCTGTAGCGTTCCGTATGGTATCGCCAGATGAGGTTTTCCCGTCAGACTGTGGACAAGGGTTCAAATCCCTTTTGCCTTTAGAGGCAACAGCTCCTCGGTAGAACAGCAGAATCAGTGGGTTCGATTCCTGCATTCATTTGTTAGCGGGTAGTGTATGGTACACACCGGGATTGGTCACCGTACCGGATGGAAGGTGCAAACGGTTAAAGCCCACAAATCTTTAGTTAGTGAGTGATTGACCATTTTTCTAATTACATAGATGGAAAGATTCGTCGTCACTGTATCAAATGTTTATTTAAGATAGGACCTGAGCATCCAGGCCATTTTCTCATGCGCCTTAAGCACCCCGGTAAGAAAGTCTGACGTTCCCACGTCTTTATACTTTTCTTCCACGTCGCCGATGTGATTACGGATAGTTCTGGCAAGTGTCTCATGATCCTCTAGGAGGCTGTTGATCTGGGCGGTGGCCTCATCGGTATATTCTCCTTCCTCCAGGTCCGAGAGTTTGATAAAGTCCTTCAGACGGCCTTCGGCGAAATGGCCGATCTTGCGAACACGTTCGGCAACTTCATCAATGATGACTGCCAGTTCAGTATATTGAGCTTCGTAGAATTTATGCATTTCCATAAAGCTCGGTGATTCAATGTTCCAGTGATAGTTGCGTGTTTTCGTATAGAGGACAAATTCGCTGGCCAGAAGTTTATTGAGGATTAAAGCGACGGCTTTGCTGTTTTTATCAGAGATCCCAATGTTTGCTTTCATAATAGTGCTGCCTTTTTAATTTGATGAATACCGATAAGATTCTCTAAATTACGAACTTTTGAGCATATCCCAAAATACATCCCAAGGCTTCCCGCTTTATGCATATTCAAAAGATCGGTTTACCGGAGGACTGCTGTTGCTCAAATACGGTATCCCGCGGTAGACCGGTGCCGTCCGCCGCGCTGGTGGCCAGCTCATCGCAGCGGTTGTTCAGGGCATTGGAAGCGTGACCCTTTACCCATACAAAATGAATGTGGTGTTTGTTATAAAGATCAAGGAAACGGAGCCAAAGGTCCTTATTCTTTTTGTTTTTGAACCCGCTTTTTACCCAGCCGAACAGCCATCTTTTCTCGACGGAATCGATGATGTATTTACTGTCGGAATAAATGGTGATTTGCTGGCCGTCTTTTTTTAATGCTTCCAGCGCGACGATGATCGCCATCAATTCCATGCGGTTGTTGGTGGTAAGCCGGTAACCGCCGGAAAGTTCTTTGCGATGCCCCTTCCAAAGCAGGATAGCGCCGTATCCTCCCGGGCCGGGATTTCCGCGCGATGCACCATCGGTGTATATGGTTATTTTGTCTTCGGGCATAAGGTCATAATTATTTTTAGTATTTGTCCAGGTGGCCGTCTGCGGCCGGTAACGGCAGGCTTTCATACGGCATTGCAATAGGGGGCTATCATGGAATTCTCGCGATCCTGCTTTTTACACCTGGATCAATCCCACATTAAATCTTTCCGTTAACGGTGCCTGGTTGGCGGCGGCGATGCCTTCGGAAATCATCTGGCGTGTATCCAAAGGGTTGATGACGGCGTCCACCCACAGGCGGGCCGCCGCATAATAAGGCGTGGTTTGTTTCTCATAGCGTCCCGTTATTTCCGCCAGTAATTTTTTCTCTTTCTCCGGGGGAATCTCCTTTCCCTGCTTTTTCAGGGAAGAAACCTGTATCTGCAACAATGTTTTCGCTGCCTGTTCGCCGCCCATTACGGCGATCTTTGCCGTGGGCCAGGCGTAGATGAATCTCGGGTCGTAGGCTTTGCCGCACATGGCATAGTTTCCTGCACCATAAGAATTTCCGATGATGACGGTCATTTTGGGCACGACTGAATTGGCAACAGCACTGACCAGCTTGGCCCCGTCCTTGATGATGCCGGCATGCTCCGAACGTGATCCCACCATGAACCCCGTTACATCCTGCAGGAACAACAGCGGGATCTTTTTCTGGTTGCAGTTCATGATAAAACGGGCAGCCTTGTCCGCGCTGTCATTGTAGATGACGCCACCCATTTGCATCTCACCTTGTTTTGTCCTGGCCATGAGACGCTGGTTAGCGACGATGCCTACCGCCCAGCCGTCAATGCGCGCGTAACCGCAAAGGATGGTTTTGCCATATTCCATTTTGTATTGTTCAAACTCCGAATGGTCGGTGATCCGCTCGATGATCTCCAGCATGTCATAAGGCTTGGTGCGTTCCGCCGGCAGGATGCCATAGAGTTCTTCCGCCTTTTTTTCCGGTGGTGCCGGTGCAATCCTGTCAAACCCCGCACTCAATGGGGCCCCTAGCTGACCCATGATCTTTTTGATCCGGTCCAGGCACTGCTCGTCGGTTTTGAATTTGTAATCCGCGATCCCCGATATAGCATTATGGGTCTCGGCGCCCCCTAACGTTTCGGCATCAACGCTCTCACCGATAGCGGCTTTTACCAGGTAGGGACCGGCAAGGAATATGGAGCCGTTGCCTTCCACCATCAGGGTTTCATCGCTCATGATGGGCAGGTAGGCCCCGCCTGCTACACAACTGCCCATCACCGCGGCGATTTGCGTGATGCCCATGGCGCTCATCCGGGCATTGTTATAAAAAATACGGCCGAAATGTTCTTTGTCCGGGAAGATCTCATCCTGCATGGGTAGATAAACGCCCGCGCTGTCCACCAGGTAGATGACCGGTAAATGATTCTCCATGGCGATCTCCTGCATGCGCAGGTTTTTCTTTCCTGTAATGGGAAACCAGGCACCGGCCTTGACGGTCATGTCGTTGGCGACGATGACGCACTGCCTCCCTCCGACATAGCCTATTCCCGCGACGGTGCCGCCTGCGGGGCAACCGCCTTCTTCGTCGTACATATCAAAGCCCGCAAAGGCACCGATCTCAATAAAAGGTGCCCGGTCATCCGTCAGGTAACTGATGCGCTCACGTGCGGTCAGTTTTCCTTTCTTTTTGACCTTTTCTATATTCTTTTTACCACCACCGAGGGAAATTTTTGACAAGTGTTGTTGCATACCGCTCACCGCCAGTTTCATGGCGTCTTCGTTGATGTTATAGTTCAATTCTTTTCCTTCCATGCTGTCTTGTTTGAAACAATAAAAGTAAGGGAAATCCGGGAACCGGAATATTTGCCATAAACCCTGTATCTTTAATCCTCTCTTTATGCAAATCCTTTGTACATGTACAGAAAGATATCCCGTTTTATTCTGGGCACCCTCTCATGTGTAGCCTTCTTTTTTATGTGCTCCGCCCAGCAGGTTCCACCCGATCTGGATGCTTATGTAAATAAGGTCATCCGGACATTTGATGTGCCCGGTATCAGTGTGGCCATTGTCAAGGATGGAAGGGTAGTGGTGGCAAAGGGCTATGGCGTGAAAGAACTGGGAAGGCCAGGTGAAGTGGACGCCCATACCTTATTTTGCATCGCTTCCAACAGCAAGGCGTTTACCGCTACCGCTCTGGGCATGCTCGTGGAAGCGGGGAAAATTCACTGGAATGACCCGGTGATCAATTATCTTCCCTGGTTCCGCATGGACAATGATTATGTCACCAGCCATATGACCATCAGGGACCTCCTGGTACACCGGAGCGGCCTGGGACTGGGTGCAAGCGATTTGCTGCAGTTTCCACCGTCCGGCTACACCCGGGATGAGATGGTCAGCAGGTTGCGGTATGTCCCCTTGAAGACGGGCTTCCGCAGCACCTTCGCCTATGACAACATCCTTTATCTGGTTGCGGGTGAAGTGATCAGGGCTGTCTCGGGGATGTCCTGGGAGCAGTTCATCAAAAACCGCATGCTCGACAAGCTTGGAATGACCGAAACCATTGACAGGATATCTCAACTCACCAGTCAGCCGAATGTAGCCGTTTCTCATGCGCCCATTCAGGGCAAAGTCGTTCCGGTCACGACCTTTCCCGACCATAACCTGGGGGACGCCTCCAATCCCGCCGGAGGTGTCGCTTCCAACGCAGTGAATATGGCCAGGTGGCTGATTACCCAGCTGGATTCCGGTCGCACGCCATCCGGTGGGAGGCTCTTTGATCCCACCGTCACAAAGGCTTTGTGGAGCCTGGTGACGCCCATCGGTATTTCCACGCCGCCGGCGTTTTTAAAACCTTTGCGGAAAAACTTTTTTGGCTACGGGCTTGGATTTTTCCTGCAGGATTACCGTGGTTTTAAAATGGTCTGGCATACCGGCGGTCTGACAGGGTTTGTCTCCAGGGTTACGATGATCCCGGAATTGAACCTGGGCATTTGTGTGCTGACCAACCAGGAATCCGGTAGCGCTTTTAACGCGATTACCTATCATATCCTGGATGGTTATCTGAAAGCACCGCAATTTGACTGGATAGCGGCTTACCGGCACCTGGACCATCTCCGGGATTCCAGCGTGGAACATTTTGACGCCCATCAGCGCTATACGCGGGATTCAGCCGCAGGGCCGTCCCTGCCTTTGGAAAAGTATGCCGGTACCTATCATGACGCCTGGTATGGGGACATCGGTATCACGCAGCAGAAGGATCATCTCGTGATGCGATTCAGCCACAGCCCCGATCTGACAGGCGACCTGGTGCACTGGCAATATGACACTTTCCTGGTTCGCTGGCGTGATCGTACCTTGCGGGCTGATGCTTATGTAACATTTTCGCTTAACCCCGACGGAAACGT
>DASULB010000386.1:0-11996 GCA_036278455.1 Chitinophagaceae bacterium
CTGGCTGATTTTTTGGGAAGGGTGCACCTGATCTATTTAAACAACCTTCCCTTTATCAATGAAAAGGGCGGCATCTTTTACCCGGTGTACCTCTCGGAGATATTGCCCAGGGAGTTTTTAAAGGCGCGGAAACTGGCCCGTGAAATTACGGGTGCGGAAATAGAGGTTGATGGGGAGGAATGGCACAGATTGGTCGCCGAAAATGCGGAGGTCCGGATCCTGGAGGGAGGTAAAAAGATCAGTGGCCAGGCCGCTGATTATTTTGATAAAGAACTGACCGGGCGGTGCCGGCTGGATTTTATGAAGGGATGGCGACTGGTGAACCAGGTAACCCAGAAATGCAAAGACCATATCCAGGAGGATTTTCTTTACGGGCGTTTGGATTTTTTGATCGGCAACGGAACCCTGGAAGTAAAAGAAACGTTTAAAAACCTGCGGGACTGCGAGGTGAAAACAGCGGGGTCCGCGGTCAATGAGGATGCAATGAACCAAGACAATGAACAGCATAAATAAAGTCGATGAAAAGTCCCCGGTGAAGGTCACCCCGCTGCAAATGATTGGTGAAGACGATCGGGGCGCCACCTTTACGGTATTCAATAACCGCTCGGGAAATTATATGCTCGCTTACCGCAAGGCGGGTAGCAGCAGTGGACGACATTATCATACCGGCAAGTCAGCTTACAAGGACCCGGAGGTGCTTTACCTGCTGAGCGGGGAAGCCCTCCTGCGCTGGCGGAGGATCGATGAAGACGTCACCGGGGAGATCAGGGTGATCTCGCCGGCCAGAGTGGAAATAGCCGTGCTGATCTGGCATGAATTGGTGGCCGTGTCGGATTGTTCCTTCTGGGAGATGAATTCCCTGGAGGATGTAAAAGCAGATTCCATCAGGGTAGAGCCAAAGGCACTTTAAAGCCGGTTGCTTTGAAAGGCCTTATTTAAAAAATCAATAAAAGCACATGAGCACATGAGCGCATCAGGTAAATCGGATGAATCACCGGACAAGTCACCGGATAACACATTGCAGGGTGACGAACAACTGCATGGCCAGGTACCGGTAAACGGATTGTATGAAGAGTGGTTTCTGGATTACGCTTCTTATGTGATCCTGGACAGGGCGGTGCCGGCGGGGGATGACGGGCTCAAGCCTGTCCAGCGGCGTATCCTTCATGCCATGAAGGAAATGGATGACGGCCGTTTCAACAAAGTTGCCAACATCATCGGCCAGACGATGCAATATCACCCACACGGGGACGTATCCATCGGAGACGCCCTGGTGAACCTGGGACAAAAGAACCTGCTGATCGATACGCAGGGAAACTGGGGGGACGTGCGTACCGGCGACGCATCGGCTGCGTCCCGTTACATCGAGGCACGTCTCTCCAAGTTCGCGCTTGATGTCGCCTTTAACCCAAAGACGACTACCTGGCAACTAAGCTATGACGGTCGCAAGAACGAACCCCTTACCCTGCCGATGAAGTTTCCGCTCCTGCTGGCCCAGGGCGCTGAAGGCATCGCCGTCGGGTTATCGACAAAAATATTGCCGCATAACTTTTGTGAACTGATAGAGGCTTCCATCAAATATTTAAGAGGTAAGAAATTTGAATTATTCCCCGACTTCATTACGGGGGGAATGCTGGACGCGGGCAATTACAATGACGGTAAGCGCGGCGGGCGCATCAAGGTCCGTACCCACATAGAAGTAAAGGATAAGAGGACCCTGTTGATCAAGGACGTGCCTTATGGCGTGACCACGGTGCAGTTGATGGATTCCATCGTCAAGGCGAATGACAACGGAAAGATCAAGATCAAAAAAGTGGTGGACAACACCGCCAGGGAGGTGGAGATAGAGGTACAACTTCCGGCGGGTGTTTCTCCCGACCTGACGATGGATGCCTTATACGCCTTCACCGATTGTGAAATTTCCATTTCTCCCAACGCCTGTGTCATCATTGAAGATAAACCGCATTTTATCACCGTGCAGGAATTGCTGAAGCTTTCGGCTGAAAACACCAAGGAGCTCTTAAAAAGGGAACTGGAGATCAGGCTGCATGAGCTGCAGGAGGACTGGCATTATTCTTCGCTGGAAAAGATCTTTATCGAAAAGCGCATTTACCGCAATATCGAAGAGGAAACGACCTGGGATGGCGTGATCGCGGCCATTGACAAGGGGTTAAAGCCTTATAAGAAACGGTTTAAAAGGGAAATTACCGTAGAGGACATTACCAGGCTTACTGAGATAAAAATTAAACGGATATCCAAATACGATAGTTTCCGCGCCGACGAACACATCAAAGGCGTGGATCAGGACATGGAACAGGTAAAATACGACCTGGGCCATCTGGTCGATTATACGGCGGGTTATTATGAGAACCTGTTAAAGAAATACGGTAAGGATCGCGGCAGGAAAACAGAGATCCGGAACTTTGAGACCATACAGGCGCAGGAAGTCGCCATCGCCAATACCAAACTTTATATGAACGCGGCGGAAGGTTTTATCGGCAGTGGATTGAAAAAGGATGAATTCGTATGCGAATGTTCCAGCCTGGATGACATCATCGCATTTACCAGGGAGGGCAAGATGAAGGTGGTGCGGATAGCCGACAAGGTATTCATCGGAAAGAACCTCATCCATGTGGCGGTGTTTAAGAAAAACGACGACCGGACCACTTACAACATGATCTATGTGGATGGGAAGACCGGCATCAGCTTTGCCAAACGCTTTAACGTAACGAGTGTGACACGTGATAAAGAATACGACCTGACCAAAGGCGCTGAGCGATCGAAGGTCCATTATTTTACCACCAATCCGAACGGTGAGGCCGAGGTGGTTGCCATTACGCTCACCCCCACCAGCAAGGCGAGGATCAAGACCTTTGACTTTTATTTTGAGGAACTGGCGATCAAAGGCAGAAATTCCGTCGGCAATCAGGTGACGCGTTACCCCATCCGGCAGATCAGGTTCAAGGAGCAGGGCGTGGCTACACTCAGTGCGATCCGGATATGGTATGATGATACCGTGGGCAGGCTGAACACCGATGAGCGGGGAATGTATATCGGGAGCTTTGAGAACGATGACCACATCGTCACGTTTTATCGTGACGGGTCCTATGAACTGACCAGTTACGAACTGACCAACCGTTATGATCCCGATGACCTGGTGCTGATTGAAAAATTCGATCCCGACAGGGTCATTACCGCCGTGTACTACGATGCCGCGAAAAAGCAATACAATGTAAAGCGCTTCAATATTGAGACGCAATCCCTGGGTCAGAAATTCACCTTTATCAAAGAGGGTAAAAATAACCGGCTCGAGCTGGTCACTACCCAGACCCATCCCACCGTGTTGATGATCACCGGTAAAAAGAAATCCGACGCGAAGAAAGAGAATGTTGACCTTACCACCAAAGTGGACATCGCCGGATGGAAGGCGGTAGGCAACAGGCTTACAGCATCTGGTCTGTTGGAACTGACCCTGACCTCTACGGAAGAGGCGCCCGTCCCTGAGAAGGATGACATCAAGCCTCCCAAGTCGGGCAGACAGGGAGAATTATTTTGATGGGTTATGGATGGAGGTGCTGTAAATCATTCTCCGTTCGGTGCCCCTGGCATCAAAACGAATAAGGGACGAAGCCCCGACAGCTAAAAAGGGTATGGCTCAGAGTTCTACCGAATCATATCAGGGTTCTACTGAATCATAGATGACTACCTTCTCCCATAACTGGGAACAGTCGTCACGGAACCGGTCATGAATGGGGTCCACCTGGTAGGCGTCATGATCGGCTTTGTTTTTAAAAAGGCAAAGCAGGTTGAAATCATAGCTGCGGTCAATGACCGGCCGGTCCGTTGAGGCCGGAACGCCTAAATGATAATAGTCAAGTGTATCAATAGTCTCCAGCGAACGAACGCTGTCCTCGAAGCGCTGCCGCTCCTCCTGGCTTAAATCCTTGCGCAGCCAGAAATATACGATGTGTGCGAATTTCTTGTCCATAAGGGCATAAAGCTAATTTATTTTTTTCAGGGTCCAAAATACGCGGATATTTTACGCCAGGACGTCCCCGGCGATTGCCTGCTTTTATGACGGGGACTGGCGGCACTGACCTGCTTTCAACGTGCAGGGGAGGCTGTTGTGCGTGCAGTTCCCTTACATTCATTTATATTGAGGACCACTGTCGCTGCGAGGACTGTCCCTTTTATTTTGTGTCCCGTGGTCAAATAAGCCTGCACGATGATGTCTGAGCGGTCGCATTCATTCTCAGGAGGCGTCAGGGTGTCTGGCAAGACACCTTCGGGTAAATGCTTTTGATTTTTTTAAATAAATATTACTTTAGGGCCGCAAAAGGAATGAAAGGAGATGACGGATGTTGCCGGGAAGGCGCCTGTATTGAAACAGCCCGGATGATCACCACATCAGACAAATAGGTTATCCAAAGGAGGTTTACGGTTCCCGACCTGAGAAGGATGGGAATGAGTGAAAAGCATACCCTGGCCGGCGTTGGATAATAACAGCAAACAATACCATGAATATGATGAAGACTTCCGGTCAAACGCGTAATCAGCGTAACGCCGTTCTCGCCGGTTTCCTTGGTTGGACCCTTGACGCATTTGATTTTTTCATTCTCACCTTTGTGCTCGCCACCGTGGCGAAGGAATTTCACCGGTCGATCCCCGAGATCGCATTGGCATTGACTGCCAGCCTGGTCATGCGTCCGGTAGGCGCTTTTATTTTCGGACTGATGGCAGATCGGTACGGAAGAAAGCGGCCCCTGATGATCAGCATCGTCTTTTTTTCCATTATTGAGGTTTGCTCCGGTCTGGCGCCTACTTATGCGGTCTTTCTGGTGCTGCGTCTGTTATACGGCATCGGAATGGGAGGAGAGTGGGGCGTAGGCGCTTCCCTTGTGATGGAGTCGGTATCGGTAAAACGCAGGGGCGTATTGTCGGGACTGCTGCAGGAGGGTTACGCACTTGGTTTTCTGCTGGCCGCCGCCGCTTATTACCTGGTCTTCCCTCACTTTGGCTGGAGGGTCATGTTCTTTATCGGGGGACTGCCGGCATTACTGACATTATTCATACGTTCCAAGATACAAGAGACGGAAGCCTGGAAAGCGACAAAGGCGAGCAGCTGGAAGGAATACAGAGGGGCCGTGGCAAAGCATTGGAAGTTGTTTTTGTACCTGGTGTTGCTGATGAGCATGATGAACCTGATCTCTCATGGTACCCAGGATCTCTACCCTACCTTTCTGCAGCAGCAGTTGCATTTTGACGCACACAAAACCGCCATTATTACCATGATCTCCATGGTCGGCGCTATTTTCGGCGGGCTGGTTTTTGGTCATATATCCGATAGGTGGGGCAGAAGAAGAATGATGGTGCTCGCGATCATTCTGGCCATCGCCCTGATCCCCCTTTGGCTCCATACAGCAGGGATAGCGATCATTGCAGCAGGCGCCTTTGGTATGCAGTTCATGGTACAGGGTGCCTGGGGAATTATTCCCGCCCATATCAATGAATTGTCCCCCGGGACACTCCGTGGCTTTTTCCCGGGATTTGCCTATCAATTGGGTGTTTTGATCGCCTCCAGCATCGCCTATGTGGAAGCGGTGCTTGCACAGACTGTCAGTTACGCCACCTCTATGGAAATCCTGGCAGGTTCTGTGCTGGTACTCGGTGCTGTGGTGATCCTTCTGGGGCCGGAAGCAAGGGGCATCAACCTGCAAACCGGTAAAATGGAGGCGGAGAGCGTGCAGGATTGACGCTGTTGCCGGTGATCATGTGCTCATGTGCGGATGAATGGAGACAATGTCATGTACGGACACGCGTTCAGGTTTGCTGAACGGATGACAGGCACCGCAGATATGCAAACCACTTCAACAAGATCTCACGGGAACAGGCATGATCAAAGACGCCCTGTCACTGTAGCTTTTCTAACCATGGTTCCTTCTTGCAGGTGAGTTTTCCCGGCGGATCTCCCCAGTTAAACGACAGCCTTTCCTAAAGATGGCGGCACCAACGCTCATGCGCTTGGCCGTTGCGCTATCTCATGAGGCGTTTTTCATGCCTGAGAGTTATTTAACGGGGAGCATTACACGCAAATTTAGTTACTTTGCAGCCCTGAAAAGGGTGTAGGCTGACGGACAACCTTCAGAAAGCCGGTTGAAACCTTGTGGTGATGCAGAAGGGGATGGGCACCTGAGCGGAAGACTTTTTGGTGATTAAACGAGGCAGGGACAGGCAAATCACCGGTCAGGGCCGGGTGACAAAAGACTGTGGCCAGAGGACCGCGATGGCAGGGCAGCAGGCCGGGATGTAGTAAAGTAAATTCTATCAGTGTGTAACATATAGATTGGAGAGTGGCATCCTGCATACCGTTTTCCTACAACTGTCATAACAGTGCCCGCTACTCAGGAAGATAACGGGCAGAAGAAACCGCAAATGTTTGTGCTTTACCGGCATGCTCCTGCGGCAGTCGCTTACCATTAAAACCTCCAACATTCGTTCTACAGTCAACAAGGCCGTTCGCCTGTCTGTGCGGAATACACTGGCAGCGGGTCAGCCGTGGTGATGATGATTAACAAATACCAAAAATGCGAAAATTAACAATGATCTTATCGTTTGCATGTTCCTTTGGATGTTGGCATGACGCCCGGGCCCAACAGCAACATACGGTCAACGGCACCATCAGGGATAAAACTTCGGGTGAAACACTGATTGGCGCTTCGCTTCATTTGCAGGAAGCACCGTCTTATGGCACTGTAAGCAACACTTATGGATTTTATTCCATTACAGCACCGTCCGGCACCTATACGTTGATCGCAAGCTATGCAGGTTACCGTTCCGATTCGTTAAAAATAGTCCTGAAAGGAGATGTTTCACAGCCGGTGGCGTTGTCACCAAACAGCGTGGCCCTGCAAGGCGTGGTGGTGAATTCCGTGAGAAGCGACCGGAATGTCTCTCAACCGATCACGGGGGTGCAAAACCTTTCGATCCAGGAGATAAAAAACGTACCGGTCATATTTGGGGAGAAGGATATCTTGAAAACGATCCAGCTCCTGCCTGGTATTAAGTCAGCAGGGGATGGCAACAGCGGTTTTTATGTCAGGGGAGGAGGTGCCGACCAAAATCTTATTCTGCTTGACGAGGCAACGGTTTACAATGCCTCTCATTTGCTGGGCTTTTTCTCTGCATTTAATTCTGACGCCATCAAAGACCTGACGTTGTATAAAGGCGCCATGCCGGCCCGGTATGGCGGCAGGCTATCCTCTGTGGTGGACATTCAGGCAAAAGACGGAAACGACCAGGAATTTCATGTAAACGGAGGGCTCGGGCTCATCGCTTCGCGCCTGACGGTCGAAGGCCCGATCGTGAAGGGGAAAGGTTCCTATATCATCAGCGGCAGAAGATCCTACGCGGACCTGTTTTTAAAGCTTTCAAATGATTCCACGATCAATAAGACAATACTGTACTTCTACGACCTGAATGCAAAGGCAAATTATGCCATCAATGATAAGAACAGGATTTTTTTGTCGGGGTATTTTGGAAGGGATAAACTGGGTTTGAGCGGCTTGTTTGGTATGGACTATGGCAACAGCACCGGCACCCTGAGGTGGAACCACATCTTCAACGCCAGGTTGTTTTCAAACACTTCGCTTATTTACAGCGACTATAATTATAATATCCATGTGAAATTCGGCACCAATGACCTGCTCTTAAAATCAAGGATCCGGGATCTTTCGCTGAAGGAGGATTTTCAATATTATGTCAACAACAAAAATGAAGTAAGTTTTGGATTCAATATCATTCACCACAGGATTAACCCCGGGATTGTGGACGCCTCGGCCTCTTCCAGTATTAATTCCCAGACATTGCAAAACAAATATGCCCTGGAAAACGCCCTCTATATTTCCAATGACTTTTCTCCATCGGAGAAGCTGAAAATAAATTATGGCCTCCGCCTTTCCGTGTTCAATGTTTTGGGCCCCGGTAATTTCTACCGGTATGACCATCAGGGAAATGCCATTGATACGACAAGCTTTTCGGGCAGTAAGATCGTCAAGACTTATTTTAACCTGCAGCCTCGCTTTTCCGCCAGTTACAGGTTAAATGAGGTCAGCTCGCTGAAAGCATCCTATAGCAGGAACGTACAGAACCTGCATTTGCTTTCCAACTCGGTATCGAGTAACCCTACCGACATCTGGATACCGAGTAGTCCCAATGTAAAGCCGGAGATCGCCGACCAGGTTTCTTTCGGATATTACCGGAACTTCCAGGACAACCATTATGAATTTTCCTCTGAGATTTATTATAAACGCATGGAAAACCAGATCGACTATAAAGACGGCGCGGAATTAACAGCCAATGAAAATGTAGAGTCACAATTGTTATTTGGAAGAGGCCGGGCCTATGGATTGGAATTGTTTTTTAAAAAGAAACAAGGAAGGCTTACCGGCTGGGTCAGTTATACCCTGGCAAGGACGGAACGGAAGATTGATGGCATTAATGATGATCGGTGGTATCCCGCAAGGCAGGATCAGACCCATAATATCGCCATCGTTGGCATTTACCGGCTGAATACGAGATGGACGCTATCCGCCAATTGGGTCTATAACACCGGTAATGCCGTTACTTTTCCCAGTGGTAAATATAATGTCAACGGACAAACGGTTTTCTACTATACCCAAAGGAACGGGTACCGGATGCCTGCCTATCACCGTCTTGATTTTGCTGCGACCGTGACGGGAAAGAAAAAAAAGAGATGGCAGGGAAGCTGGACCTTTTCCTTATACAATGTGTATGGCAGGGAAAATGCTTACAGCATCCAGTTTGAGGATGATCCTGATGATCCTACAAAGACAAGGGCCGTCCAGACGACTTTATTCCAGTGGGTGCCCTCGGTGACCTATAATTTTAAGTTTTAGCCGAACAACAGTGTACTAAAAAAAAGACATACAGATGAAATTATTGCATATCAAATGGCTTTTATGCGCGGGGGGCCTGATGGCAACTGCCTGTACGAAGCCCATCCATGTCAATCTCAATGATGCTTCTCCGCAGCTTGTGATAGAAGGCAATGTGCTCAATACCCCGGGGCCTTATTATGTGCAGATCCATCAATCGGTCAATTTCAGCGAGCCCAACGTTTATCCGCCGGTATCCGGTGCGGTGGTCATCCTATCGGACAGTACAAGCGGGCTCACCGACAGGCTCTCGGAAATTACTCCGGGAATTTATGCCACAGACTCTTTGCAGGGTATCCCCGGCCATCATTACCGGTTATTTATATCCATAAAGGGCCATCAGTATGCTGCTGCTTCCACGATGCCACAACCTGTAAGCCTGGATTCCGTTACCATTGAGCATATGCATGATTTTGGCACCGATCTCATATTTGCCGTAGCCAACTTTCAGGACCCGGCAGGCGTCGCCAATTATTACACCTTCCTGGAATTCATTAATGGTAAAAGACCCCACAAGCAAACATTTACCCTGGATGACCGCCTGAGTGACGGGAAATACATTGTTCAGCAATTCTTTACCGACAGTTCCGATATAAAATCAGGGGATACCGTTTCACTGCAAATGAGCAGTGTGGATAAGCATGTATATGATTATTTTAAAGACCTGCCCACCGGGAACAACGGACAATCGGCATCGCCGGCGAACCCCCAAAGCAATATTTCCGGTGGTGTATTGGGATATTTCAGCGCACAAACCATTCAATTGAAATCGGTCATTACACATTGATGGTACCGGCAGCGCTACGCTTTCCGCAGTGGCTGATCATGCCTCTTAGGCATCTTTCCAGTCTTTATCGCAGCGTTTATTTTCTACCCCGAAACCTTTCCGCTCCATAAACATAAGATTGCGGGCAGCAAAAAGAAAAGCAAATAAAAGATCTTCCCGGCCATCTTGTCGATATTGCGTTGTTATCCTTAAGATGCTTTAACACAATGGTAAATCATAATAAGTCACATTCTTGTAAGATAAAATACCCGATTTCAATTAGTAAGATCGTCTTTCGAATGTTTCGGGATAATGGATGATGGCCCCAGGGAAACGGTTTTTTCACTCGTATTTTCAGCCGTTATAATTTCAGTGGTACTCTCGCCCGCTACAGGCACATTAAAAACAGACAGTTCATCCTTACTATTAGTCGTCACCTGGACCAGATGTCCATCGAGAAAGGTCGCTTCTGCTTTCCTTTCGGAGCTGGCCCCGGTTTTTGATATTCCTATACTGACGGAAAGATCTCCCCCTATCTTTCTATCGAATCCCAGGTCAGACGCTTTTAACGGATCGGTAATGTGTTCAGCAAAACCGCCCATTTTTACTTTGACCTGCCCTAACCCCGGAGGAGACTTAAACTTGAGTCCAAAGGATACCTTTTCGCCATGACAGGTAAGCTCATCCTCAAAAAAACCTTTCATCCCCTGCTCTATCTTAAAGCAATTCGGATCCTTGAATTCGTAAATATGATGCACCTTTCGGGCATAGGGGTCAGGCGCCTGTATGCCGGCAAACATTTTAGTCGCAGGGCAATCAGGCACCGGCATTTGAATATAGCCTACAATGGGCGTATTTATATCCCCCAGCAAGCCGGTCCACATTCCATAAGCTTGTATAATAGCCTTTCTGACTTCAAACTCTCTTTTCGCATTAAGGTATTTATTCCATTCATCATTTTTCACTTCGTATATAAAAGGCGCTGAAGCATCTATATACCATTGAATGGCTTTAGCCGTATGATCGTAATATTCATTCCATATTTTGATTATATAAGCAAGATCGGCATTCTTTGCCTTGTACATTCTTGGCAACCAAGTACACATCACCTGGTGGCCGCAACGTTCGTCACCTCCACAGGCAGCTAATGCCTGAATATATTGCTTCATCATATCCACGTCTCTTTGTATAACCTGCTTTCGATACGGTTCGGATTTTTTGCTCAATTTTGTTATCCACCAGGCGGTTCTTTTTTCAAATGAAACGTCAATAGGTGTCAGCATTTCAACATAATTTCGATAGCTGGCCGGGTATATCATGTATTCTCCCTCTTCATAAGCAGCCTGAACCAGCGGCTTCATGGATCTCAATTGCGCTGTTAATGAAGCAGAACGTTTTTTCAATTCGTCCAGCGACGCCTTATTTTGTTTGAAACCATCTGCAGTTCCCTGCGTGATCTGTTTAGCATCGTTTATAAATACAGGCTTGTAGCGTGTATATTGTATATCATCTACTTGTCCGCCGGGGAAAATGTCTGAACTGTGGCCGTCATTGGGATTAGGGTTGTCGAAAGTGTGGTCGCCGGTAGGGTCGCTGGTCTGGTGATCCAGATCTCCTTCATTTAAAGCTGCAGTCCCTCCGCACAAACTCGCGAATGCTGTAGAAGGTCCGCCGCCACTGGCGTTACCGTTGCCTCCAACATATTTGACCTCTTTAGCAAGGCATTGGAACAAGGCAACTATATCTCCTTCGGCAAACGCAATATTCGCCTCTCCTTCCAGCGCGCTGTTACAGTCCTCATCAATAGCCAGCGCCTTTTCAAAATATTTTTTAGCGGTACCAAAATCCCCATAGTAGGCCGATGCCCAGCCGATATTGGTATTAACGGCAGCTTTTCCGGCATCTAAACTGTTGGCATAGAAAAAACACTGCAATGCCTTTTCGTAATCCATCTGTGTGCGAAAAAAGGCGCCCAGATCATTGGCCGCCCAGATATTCTTTGGGTTCTTTATAATACCATGACAAATCAGGTCAACTGCTGCGTTTTTTGAAAATCCTAACGCAAGAAAATTTGCCCCCAAATCGGTAGTGTTAATGGAGGTATCTTTGAGTATTGTATTCAAAGAATAGTGTTGAACCGCATCTAAAGCGGCATCTGCTTTTTTCAGTAACACCCGGGCAAGCAAAACAAAGGCACTCTCCGAGAGCCCTGGCAGTTTATCCGCATGATGAAAAAGATTTTGTTTTGGTACAGCTTGGTTTGCCAATTGCGTCAT